>NZ_JBHUDX010000028.1:153480-159137 GCF_042678285.1 Streptomyces caeni | reverse complement strand
CCCCCGGCCCCTCCGGGCCCCGGCCGGGCGAGCCCGTGCCGCTCCCGGACTCCGCGGGCGGCACCGGGTCGTAGCCGCACAGCGCCTCCTCCGCCGCCCCCGCCGCCAGTCCGGTCAGCATGACGCGGCCGTCGTCGCAGACGAGCACCGTGCGGGCGGTGATGTTGCGGTGCACCCAGCCGTGGGCGTGCAGCACCCGCAGCGCCATGAGGACGTCGGAGGCGACCTCGGCCGCGCGGTAGGGCGTCAGGGGCTGCTCGGCGAGCAGCGCCGCCAGCGGCCGCGCCGCCACCGGTTCGCTCACGATCCACAGCGAACCGCCCTCGGCGAACACGTCGAAGACCTGGTCGAGCCGGGGATGGTCGGGTATCTGCGCGGCGGCCTGCGCGGCCTCGATGGCGCGCCGTACGGCGGGATCATCGGGCCGGCGCGTGGCCGCCGTGCGGGCGAAGGCGCCGCGGGCCCGGCCGTCGCGTGCCACGAATCCCTCGGGCAGCCCGTCCGCGTCGAGCACCTCGGCCTCGACGACCTCGGGCAACGGCACCTGGCGTACGAGGACTTCCTGCCCGCTGTAGGTGTCGAAGGCCCGGGTCTCTGCGAGTTCGTACTCGTCGGAGGGCGGAAGCGGCAGGCGGTAGCGGTCGGCGAGCACTCGACCCACGTAGTCGTCCACAGTGCCTCCCCCGGCCGCCCGGTCGCTCAATTCCGTTCGTGTCGCCGCCCGTTCCGGATTGCGTACGGTCCGCAATCCCTCACGATACGTGCCGGAGGCAAACTGCAACCTCGGGATGTCATATCTCCCCGCGAGACGACCGCGCGCAACGCCGGCCAGACGCGCGGTACGTCACGGCTTCGGCTGGAAGGTCCGGGTCAGCGTGGTCCAGGTGTCCTTGCGCCGCACGCCGTCCCACCCGGCCGCCTTCGCCGTGTACATCAGCCCGTACCCCTGGTGCGGGTTGACGACGAATCCGCGGTCGATGACCCGGTAGGTGGTGCCTCCGCCGGCGTAGGTGAACTCCCAGTCGGCCGTGTTCCAGCCGCGGTAGTCCACCTTCTCGATGCCGATCCGCTGGTACTGGGGGCGCGTCATGTAGCCCTCCTGGTTCTTCCAGTCCGCCACCGGGTCGTCCTTGGGCGAGGACGTCCAGGCGACGAGCAGCCGCTGTCCGTCGGGGCCGGTGAAACGGTCCCCCGCGGAGTCCGAGGACTGGTACTTCCAGCCCGTCGGCAGCCCGATCGAGTAGCCCTGACCGCCCTTGTGCACCGTCACCTTGCCGTCGCCGCCCGCGGGACCGGACGAGGCGGCGACGTCCGTCCCGGTGGCCGGCGAACCGCCCGAGGTGTTCGCCTGGTCCGGCCCGGTCGTGGCGCTGCCGCTCGTGCTGCCGCTGTCCGTGTGCGAGCCGCCGCCGGTGCCCTTCCCGGCGCTCGCGGCGGTCGGGGTCGCGCTGCCGGACGCGGCGGCCTTCGTGCCCTTCTTGTTGTCCTGGGAGCTGTTGCCGCCGTCCCCGAGGTTGAACGCGAGCACCGTCCCGAGCACCGCGAGCACCACGACGAGGGCGACGATCAGCAGTGTGCGCTTCGGCACCACATCGGTCAGGGGCGCCCGGGGCGGCGGCACCGGCCGCGGCGGGCGGTCCGGGTCCGGCAGGATGGGCCAACCCGAACTCGGCTTGTTCGCATCGGAGTTCGATCTGTCGGCGGCCGTGTCGTCCCGTGCGGAGCCCGCGGCGCCGTCGGAGCGGGCCGCGTGGGACGTCCCGGAGACGGACGCGTCCGCGCCCGGGGACGCCACGGCCCCGGGCGCCGTCTGCGTGGGACCGGTGGACTTGGTCCGTGCCGCCGCCGCGGCGGCCGTGGCCGCGCCCGCCGAGGCCACCGCGGCCTTGCGCACGGACCGCAGCGCACCGCGCACCCGATCGGCGGCCTCCTCGCCCCGCTTGGCGCCGGAGCCCGCCGCGCCCTCGACCGGGCTCTTCTCCGGCACCGGCGGCGACGCGACCACCCGGGTCGCGTCCATCGGCACCTCCCGAGCGGGATCGGGTGCGTGGACGACCTCGTTGAGCATCGCCCGCGCGCCCTCGTCGTCGAGCCGCCGCTGCGGGTCCTTGGCGAGCAGGCCGAAGATGACGTTCTTCAGGGGGCCCGCGTTCCTGGGCTCCTCGACCGGCTCGGTCATCACCGCGGTCAGCGTGGCGATCGCCGATCCCTTGTCATAAGGGGGCACGCCCTCCACCGCCGCGTACAGCAGTCCGCCGAGCGACCACAGGTCGGCCGCCGGGCCGGGCTTGTGACCGCGCGCCCGCTCCGGGGAGATGTAGGAGGGGGCGCCGACGAGCATGCCCGTGGAGGTGATGGACGGGTCGCCCTCGACCTGCGCGATGCCGAAGTCGGTGAGCACGACCCGGCCGTCCTCGGCGATCAGCACGTTCGACGGCTTCACGTCGCGGTGCAGGATGCCCTCGCGGTGCGCGGCACGCAGCACGTCGAGGATCGCGAGCCCGACCTCGGCGGCCCGCCTGGGTTCGAGCACGCCGTCCTCGCGGATGACCTCGGCGAGCGACTTGCCCTCGATCAGCTCCATCACGATCCAGGGCCGGTCGTCCTCGTGGACCACGTCGAAGACGGTCACGGCGGCGTTGTTGCGGATCCGGGCGATCGCCTTGGCCTCCCGCAGCGTGCGCGTGATGAGCCGGCGCTTCTCGTCCTCGTCGATGCTCGACGGGAACCGCAGTTCCTTGACGGCGACCGTGCGGCCGAGGGTTTCGTCCTCGGCCCGCCACACCGTGCCCATGCCGCCGCGGCCGAGTACACCTCCCAGCCGGTACCGCCCGGCGAGGAGACGTTCGCTCTGGTCCTGACGGGGTGTCCCCGCGTCGCGCTCCGCCTCCGACATGCGTCCCCTCATGCAACCCGCCCTGACAGAGCCTTCATTGTCCCTCACTCACAGACCGCCCCACGCCCAGGGTGCCCGTGTTGCGGCGGCTCCCCCGCGTCGGAGGACGCCTCGGCGCGGCGGATGCCGCGATCCCGGAGCCCGGGGGCATACCACGGCCGCCCGGTGCGGTCCTCGTCGGGGCTGCGCACCGCCGTACCCGTCCGGGACGCCGCCGCGCCGGGCGGAGCGGCTGGGCCCCGGGCCGCCCTCCTGCAGCGCCGTCCAGCATGATGGGCCGACCGACGGAAGGGAAGCCGATGCCGCCGCGCCGGACACGCCGAAGCCTACTGGCCGTAGCGGTGTCCGTGGCCCTGCTCGGGCTGGCCCCGGGCAGTTTCCAGGCACCCCGGACCCCGGCGACGGACTCCGTGCTCCCGCTGCTCGTGACCCGGGGAGGGGCTCCCGCCGCCGCGCTGCTGGCCCGTGAAGAGAAGGGCTCGCACGTCGCGGCCGCCGGTCACGGCATCGCGCCCGCCGACCACTTCCGTGCCGGCAGCATCACCAAGACCTTCATCGCGACGGTCGTCCTGCAACTGGCGGCCGAACACCGCCTGTCCCTGTCGGACTCGGTGGAGGAGCATCTGCCGGGCCTGGTGCGCGGCAGGGGCAACGACGGCCGCGCGCTGACCCTGCGCTCCCTGCTCACCCACACCAGCGGTCTGGCCGACTTCGCCAGGGACACCGGGGGCGCCGTGCCCCTGACCCCGCTTCAGGCCGTACGCGTCGCACTCACCCACCCTCCGGCCGCCCGGGGCCGCTTCTCGTACTCCAACACCAACTATGTGCTGCTCGGCATGGTCGTCCAGCAGGTCACCGGCCACTCGTACGCCGTCGAGGCCGAGCACCGCATCATCACCCCTCTCCGTCTGACGGGCACGTCCTTCCCCGGCGCCCGCACCACCCTTCCCTCGCCGCACGGC
Organism: Streptomyces caeni; assembly: GCF_042678285.1. Classification (NCBI taxonomy): domain Bacteria; kingdom Bacillati; phylum Actinomycetota; class Actinomycetes; order Kitasatosporales; family Streptomycetaceae; genus Streptomyces; species Streptomyces caeni. The sequence goes on along the minus strand of NZ_JBHUDX010000028.1, from coordinate 155,279 downwards.
CGCGCCTACGCCGCCGACGGCTCCGACGTCACCGAGCTCGACCCGCGCGTGGCCGGCGCGGCGGGCGAGCTGGTGACCACGCTCGCCGATCTGGACCGCTTCTACGCGGCGCTGCTGGGCGGGGAACTGCTGCCCCCGTCCCGGCTGCGGGAGATGCTCGACACCCGTGCCGCACACGGCTCGTACGGCATGGGGCTGTATCCGGCGAGGCTTCCGTGCGGCACGACGGTGTGGGGGCACAACGGCCGGATCTTGGGCAGCTACGTGCGCACCGCAGCCACCGTCGACGGCCGTCGCGTCCTCACCTTCCGCGTGAACACGGACGGGTTCGCAGACTCCCGGCTGGAACGGGCCCTGCTCACGGCCGAGTTCTGCCCTCGCACCCCGTAGAACGAGCCGGCCTCGAACGGAGATCCCGCCATCCGCCACTCGTTCGAGTGATGTCGGCGGGGCTGCCCGCATGCCTCGGCCCCGGCGGCGCCGCCGGGGCCCTGCGCCCGCCCGGCGGTCACAACGGCACGATGTCCGGCGCCCCCAGCCGTGCGGCGTCCGCCGTCAGGTCGTCGGGCTGCCGCTGTGACTCCCGCTCCGCCTCCACCCGCTTCCGGTAGTGCTCCACCTCGCGGTCGATCTGGTCCCGGTCCCACCCGAGCACCGGCGCCATCAGCTCGGCGGCCTCCCGGGCACTGCGCGTGCCGCGGTCGAACGTCTCGATCGAGATGCGGGTGCGCCGTGTCAGCACGTCGTCCAGGTGCCGCGCGCCCTCGTGCGACGCGGCGTACACGACCTCCGCCCGCAGATAGTCGTCCGCGGCCTGGAGCGGCGCGCCCAGCGAGGCGTCGTCCGCTATCAGGTCGAGGACTTCCTCCGTCATCGTCCCGTAGCGGTTCAGCAGGTGCTCCACCCGGACCACGTGCAGCCCGGTGCGCGCCGCGATGCGCGCCCGCGCGTTCCACATCGCCCGGTAGCCCTCGGCGCCCAGGAGCGGCACGTCCTCGGTGACGCAGTCGGCGACCCGCTGGTCGAGGCCGTGCACCGCCTCGTCGACCGCGTCCTTGGCCATCACCCGGTACGTCGTGTACTTGCCGCCCGCCACGACGACCAGACCGGGCACCGGATGCGCCACGGTGTGCTCCCGGGACAGCTTGCTGGTGGCGTCCGACTCCCCGGCGAGCAGCGGCCTGAGACCCGCGTACACACCCTCGACGTCGTCGCGCGTGAGCGGCACGGCCAGCACGGAATTCACATGCTCCAGCAGGTAGTCGATGTCCGCGCTGGAGGCGGCCGGGTGCGCCTTGTCGAGGTCCCAGTCGGTGTCGGTGGTGCCCACGATCCAGTGGCGGCCCCACGGGATCACGAACAGCACGGACTTCTCGGTGCGCAGGATCAGCCCGGTCGTGGAGTTGATCCGGTCGCGCGGCACCACCAGGTGGATGCCCTTGGACGCCCGTACGTGGAACTGGCCCCGTGAGCCCACCATCGCCTGGGTGTCGTCGGTCCACACCCCCGTCGCGTTGACGACCTGCTGGGCACGGATCTCGTACTCCCCGCCCCCTTCCGCGTCCTGCACCGTGGCACCGACGACCCGCTCGCCCTCGCGCAGGAAGCCGGTCACCCGCGCGCGGTTGGCGGCCTTCGCCCCGTACCACGCGGCCGTGCGCACCAGCGTGGCCACATAGCGGGCGTCGTCCATCTGCGCGTCGTAGTACTGCAGGGCGCCGACCAGCGCGTCCCTCTTCAGGCAGGGAGCGATGCGCAGGGCGTGACGGCGGGTCAGGTGGCGGTGCGCCGGCAGGCCG
>NZ_JBHUDX010000028.1:0-153459 GCF_042678285.1 Streptomyces caeni | reverse complement strand
CGACATGACGTCGTAGAGCGCGACGCCCGTGCCCGCGTACAGCCGCTCCCAGCCCTGGTGCTGCAGCGGATACAGGAACGGGACCGGCTTCACGAGATGGGGCGCCAGGCGTTCCAGCAGCAGTCCGCGCTCCTTCAGGGCCTCGCGCACCAGTGCGAAGTCGAGCATCTCCAGATACCGCAGGCCGCCGTGGATCAGCTTGCTGGACCTGCTGGAGGTGCCCGACGCCCAGTCACGCGCCTCGACCAGGCCCGTGGACAGACCACGTGTGACGGCGTCCAGCGCCGTGCCCGCCCCGACCACCCCGCCGCCCACCACCAGTACGTCCAGCTCACGCTCGGCCATCCCCGCCAACGCCTCGGCGCGCTGCGCCGGCCCCAGTGTCCCTGTCCTCACCGCTGCCTCCCGCTCCGTCGCGCCGGCCGCACCGCCGGGCGAGCCCGGCTCACACCCCCTGCCCAAAGTCTGACCGGGATGCCCGGCTTCGGCCACCACGCACTCACGGCCTGTGGACAACACACAAGGAAACACGCCTCGTCAATCCCGCAAATCGGTCATATTTACTCCTAGTCTGACATTGCGTCTCACTCCTTGTGTCCACAGCGCTTGCGCACCTGTCCCGCTTCGGCTATTGGGAAGGACCGCCCACGTCATGCCCGCAGATCTCGCCGTCATCGGACTCGGTCCTCTCGGCCTGCCCCTGGCCCAGGCCGCCGTCGCCGCCGGCATCCCGACCCTCGGGTACAGGACGGGCCCCGAGACGGGTTCCCTCACCGCCGCCGAACTGCGCCGGATGCTCGCGCGGGGTTTCCGGCCCACCGGCAACCCCGCCGAACTCGGCCGTGTCCGCACCGCCGTCATCTGCGCCCCCACCCCGCAGGGCGCTGACGGCGCGCTCGACCTCACCCAGGTCGAGTCCGCCGCCCGGACGCTCGCCCGGCGGCTGCGCCCGCACACCACCGTGATCCTTCAGTCGCCGGTGCCGCCCGGCACCACGGACGCGTTCCTGCGCCCGCTCCTCGAAGAGGGCTCCGGCCTGCGCGCGGGACGCGACTTCCACCTCGCGTACTCGCCGAGCCGGGTCGACCCCGGCAACCGCCGCTTCGGGGCCGCCAACACCCCCAAGGTCATCGGCGGCCTCACCCCCGCGTGCACCGAGTCGGCCGCCGCCTTCTACGGGCGCCTGACCGACAAGGTGGTACGCGCCCGTGGAGTGCGGGAGGCGGAGACCGTACAGGTGCTGGAGACCAACTACCGGCAGGTCAACATCGCCCTCGTCAACGAAATGGCGGTGCTCTGCCACGACTTGGGCGTCGACCTGTGGGACGTCATCCGCTGCGCCGAGACCAAGCCGTTCGGCTTCCAGGCGTTCCGCCCCGGCCCGGGCGTCGGCGGCCACGCGGTGCCCCAGGACCTGGCGGGCCCGACCGGGCGCACCCTGCGGATGGTGGAACTTGCGCAGCAGGTCAACAGCCGCATGCCCCGGTACGTCGTCCAGCGCGCCGCCGCGCTCCTGAACGAGCACGGCAAGTCGGCCCGCGGCGCGCGCATCCTGCTGCTCGGCGTCACCTACAAGCCGGACCTCGCCGACCAGCAGGGAGCCCCCGCGCACGAGATCGCGCTGCGCCTGATGGAGCTGGGCGCGTCGGTCAGCTACCACGACCCGCACGTCCCCGCGTGGAGCGTCCTCGACCGCCCGATCCCGCGCGCGGACTCCCTCTACGAGGCCGTCGCCGACGCCGACCTGACGATCCTGCTCCAGCAGCACCGCACATACGACCTCCAGGGCCTGTCGGTGAAGGCGCAACTGCTGCTGGACACGCGGGGGGCGACGCCGGCGGGGGCGGCGCACCGGTTGTGAAAGGGGGCGCGCGGGTGGCCGGGCCGCAGAGGACGGTGGTCCGAGGGCGGCGGCGCCGCCACCGTACGAAGGGGTGGGGCCACCGCAGCGGCCACTGCGGCTCCGCAAGGCCCACCCGTACGGCACCCCACCGCCCGACGGCGGATCCGGTACCGTGCGAAGAGGTGGAGCCCACCGCAGAGGGCACTGCGGCAGGCCCCTGAAAAGTGAACGAGGTGTCCACCCCTACTTCTCCTGGGGGTGGGTGCTCACTTTCCGCAAATCCGCAAGATCCACCTCCTCCGGCACTTCACCATCCGAAGACGGATACGGTCCCAGCGGGTGGGCTTGCGGTGACGGCCATGGGCACGCCCCTTCCATGAGGCCGCCCGTTTGCCCGGTGAGCGGTTCATTGGGCTCCGGGCCGGGCCCCGGGCCACCGGGTCCGGAACCGCGTCTTTGGAAGGGGGCGCCCCGGAGAACCGGGTCGCCGGACAGGACGCTACCGCCCCGGCACGGCCCTCCCCCGCGTATTCGCCCCGAAAGCCACCGTGCGCCCCTCCGCCGCCCAACGCGCCCCCACCTGTGCACTTGGCCGCGCGAACGTCACACGCAGGGGCCCGGCCCACCCCGACGTGTGGACCGGGCCCCTGCGCTCAGGCCGGGCGGGGCGTCACCGCCTGTGCTGGGAGTCCGCCACCGTCACCTCGACGCGCTGGAACTCCTTCAGCTCGCTGTAGCCGGTGGTGGCCATGGCCCGGCGCAGGGCGCCGAAGAAGTTCATCGAGCCGTCCGGGGTGTGCGAGGGGCCGGTGAGGACCTCCTCGATCGTGCCGACCGTGCCGAGGCCGACCTTCATGCCGCGCGGCAGCTCCTCGTTGACTGCCTCCATCCCCCAGTGGTGGCCCCTGCCGGGCGCGTCGGTGGCGCGGGCCAGCGGGGAGCCCATCATGACGGCGTCGGCACCGCAGGCGATCGCCTTGGGGAGGTCGCCGGACCAGCCGACGCCGCCGTCCGCGATCACGTGCACATACCGGCCGCCGGACTCGTCCATGTAGTCGCGGCGGGCCGCCGCGACGTCCGCGACCGCCGTGGCCATGGGGACCTGGATGCCCAGGACGCTGCGTGTGGTGTGTGCGGCGCCGCCGCCGAAGCCGACCAGCACACCGGCCGCGCCCGAGCGCATCAGGTGCAGGGCCGCGGTGTAGGTGGCGCAGCCGCCGACGATCACCGGTACGTCCAGCTCGTAGATGAACTGCTTCAGGTTGAGCGGCTCGTGCGAGTGGGAGACGTGCTCCGCCGACACCGTCGTGCCGCGGATGACGAAGATGTCCACGCCCGCGTCGACGACCGCCTTGGAGAACTGGGCCGTGCGCTGCGGGGAGAGCGCGGCCGCGGTGACCACGCCCGCGTCACGCACCTCCTTGATGCGCCGGCCGATCAGCTCCTCCTTGATGGGGGCCGCGTAGACCTCCTGGAGGCGCCGGGTCGCGGACTCGGCGGGCAGCTCGGCGATCTCGTCGAGGAGCGGCTGCGGGTCCTCGTACCGCGTCCACAGCCCCTCCAGGTTCAGCACGCCGAGGCCGCCCAGCTCACCGATGCGGATCGCGGTGGCGGGAGAGACGACGGAGTCCATGGGGGCGGCCAGGAACGGCAGCTCGAAGCGGTAGGCGTCGATCTGCCAGGCGATCGAGACCTCCTTCGGGTCCCGCGTACGGCGGCTGGGGACGACGGCGATGTCGTCGAAGGCGTACGCCCTGCGGCCGCGCTTGCCGCGCCCGATCTCGATCTCAGTCACGTCTGTGGCCTTTCCCTCTGCGTTTCAGCGCCTCCAGTATCCCCGACGGGTGCGGCGGGGGCCCTTCCAGAGGTACGGCGAGGGCGGCCCCGAAGTCCCCGGTGCCGCCCTCAGACGTGTGCCACGCGCGCGTGGATCACTTCTGGCTGTAGTTCGGTGCCTCGACCGTCATCTGGATGTCGTGCGGGTGGCTCTCCTTGAGGCCCGCGGACGTGATCCGCACGAACCGGCCCCTCGCCTGGAGCTCCGGGACCGTCCGGCCGCCGACGTAGAACATCGACTGGCGCAGGCCGCCGACCAGCTGGCGGACGACCGAGGAGAGCGGGCCGCGGTAGGGCACCTGGCCCTCGATGCCCTCGGGGATCAGCTCGTCGTCGGAGGCGACGCCCTCCTGGAAGTAGCGGTCCTTGGAGAAGGAGCGGCGGTCGCCGCGGGACTGCATGGCGCCCAGGGAGCCCATGCCGCGGTACGACTTGAACTGCTTGCCGTTGATGAACAGCAGTTCGCCCGGCGACTCCTCGCAGCCCGCGAGCAGCGAGCCCAGCATCACCGTGTCGGCGCCGGCGACCAGGGCCTTGGCGATGTCGCCGGAGTACTGCAGGCCGCCGTCGCCGATGACCGGGACGCCGGCCTCCTTGGCGGCCAGCGACGCCTCGTAGATGGCGGTCACCTGGGGGACGCCGATGCCGGCGACCACGCGGGTCGTGCAGATGGATCCAGGGCCCACGCCGACCTTGATGCCGTCCACGCCGGAGTCGATGAGGGCCTGGGCGCCCTCGCGGGTGGCGATGTTGCCGCCGATGACGTCGGTGCCCGACGAGTTCGACTTGATCTTGGCGACCATGTCGCCGACCAGCCTGGAGTGGCCGTGCGCGGTGTCGACGACGATGAAGTCGACGCCCGCCTCGATCAGGGCCTGGGCTCGCTCGAAGGCGTCACCCGCGACGCCCACCGCGGCGCCGACCAAAAGGCGGCCCTCGGCGTCCTTCGCGGCGTTCGGGTACTGCTCCGCCTTCACGAAGTCCTTGACCGTGATCAGGCCCTTGAGGATGCCCTCGTCGTCGACCAGCGGAAGTTTCTCGATCTTGTGGCGGCGCAGCAGCTCCATGGCGTCGCCGCCGGAGATGCCGACCTTGCCGGTGACCAGGGGCATCGGGGTCATGACCTCGCGCACCCGGCGGGAGCGGTCGTTCTCGAAGGCCATGTCGCGGTTGGTGACGATGCCGAGCAGTTTGCCGGCGGGGTCGGTGACCGGGACACCGCTGATGCGGAACTTGGCGCACAGGGCGTCGGCCTCGGCGAGCGTGGCGTCCGGGTGGATGGTGATCGGGTTGGCCACCATGCCGGACTCGGAGCGCTTCACCAGGTCGACCTGGTTGGCCTGGTCCTCGATGGAGAGGTTGCGGTGGAGCACGCCGACGCCGCCCTGGCGGGCCATCGCGATCGCCATGCGTGACTCGGTGACCTTGTCCATGGCGGCGGACAGGAGCGGAATGTTGACCCGGACGTTCTTGGACACGTGCGAGGCGGTGTCGATGTCGTCGGGCGCCATGTCCGACGCACCCGGCAGCAACAGCACGTCGTCGTAGGTCAGCCCGAGTGTCGCGAATTTCTCGGGCACTCCGTCGACGTTGGCAGTCATGACACCTTCCCCAAATGGCCTTGCTCGGTGCGGATGTCCATGCTAACGGGAAGCATGGCTTGCTCATTCCACGGCCGGGAGCGACTCCGGGCTTCGTATGTTCGTACGGAAACGGCGGGCCGCCTGCTCATCCGGGGCTGCCGTCGGCGAAGAGAGGCCCTGCCCCGGGGAAAGGGGCCTCGCGAGGGCCTACTGTTCCGCGAGCGCCCGCAGCCGGCTCAGCGCCCGGTGCTGCGCCACCCGCACCGCCCCCGGTGACATTCCCAACATCTGTCCCGTCTCCTCCGCCGTCAACCCGACCGCGATGCGCAACAGGAGCAGCTCGCGCTGGTTCTCGGGGAGGTTGGCCAGGAGTTTCTTGGCCCACTCGGCGTCGCTGCTCAGCAGTGCCCGCTCCTCCGGGCCCAGCGAGTCGTCGGGGCGCTCCGGCATCTCGTCCGAGGGAACCGCCGTCGAGCCCGGGTGGCGCATCGCCGCGCGCTGCAGATCGGCGACCTTGTGCGCGGCGATCGCGAAGACGAACGCCTCGAAGGGGCGCCCGGTGTCCTTGTAGCGCGGCAGCGCGAGGAGCACCGCGACGCAGACCTCCTGGGCCAGGTCCTCGACGAAGTGCCGCGCGTCACCGGGCAGTCGCGACAGGCGCGTACGGCAGTAGCGCAGGGCCAGGGGGTGGACGCGGGCGAGCAGATCGTGAGTTGCCTGCTGGTCGCCGTCGACGGCGCGGTGGACGAGCGAACCGATCACCGTCGTCTCGTCGTCGCGCATCGGTCCATGGTGCCCCGGCGTTGTTCGCTCCGTGGCACCGCGTCCGTAGTTGTGCACCGAAGCGTTATGAGCAGGTGCGCCGGAACTCATCCCCTGCGCCTTCCCCTCACGCTCGACCGACTCGTCCCCGAGGAACTCCACACCTCAAGGATGCGGCATCCGCGGCGAAACGAGCAGCGGGCACCCGGCGGGCCGCTTCGCCAACCCCGCCCACCGTGCGGTAGGCGGGGATCCGCACACCCCCGCGGTGATCCACTTAACGGACCAGGCCCCACCGGAAGCCGAGCGCCACCGCGTGCGCGCGGTCCGAGGCGCCGAGCTTCTTGAACAGCCGCCTGGCGTGCGTCTTCACGGTGTCCTCGGAAAGGAAGAGCTCGCGGCCGATCTCCGCGTTGGAGCGGCCGTGGCTCATGCCTTCGAGCACCTGGATCTCGCGTGCCGTGAGCGTCGGCGCGGCGCCCATCTCGGCCGAGCGCAGCCGCCGCGGGGCGAGCCGCCAGGTCGGGTCGGCCAGGGCCTGGGTGACGGTCGCCCGCAGTTCCGCGCGCGAGGCGTCCTTGTGCAGATAGCCGCGCGCCCCGGCGGCCACCGCGAGCGCCACCCCGTCCAGGTCCTCGGCGACGGTGAGCATGATGATGCGCGCCCCCGGGTCGGCGGACAGCAGCCGGCGCACGGTCTCGACGCCGCCCAGACCGGGCATGCGTACGTCCATCAGAATCAGGTCCGAGCGGTCGGCACCCCAGCGGCGGAGGACTTCCTCGCCGTTGGCCGCCGTCGTCACACGCTCGACGCCGGGCACGGTCGCCACCGCGCGGCGGAGCGCCTCTCGGGCAAGCGGGGAGTCGTCGCAGACGAGGACGGATGTCATGACCGCCCTCCGCAGCTGATGCGCGTCACCTTGAGCCTCCAGGCTGGTACGAATCGTCACCTGAGCGGTCGACGCCCTCGGACGCCTGCCCGAGCGCTTCTTGTTTCAACCGCCTCCGCACTCTCAACGATGGTCACTCGAAAGAGTTACGGTGCAGCAAGCCATCTTCGGCACTGTACGTGAGGGTGCGGACACGGTGCAGACATGCGCGGCGGACCCTCGAACTTTCAACACAACCTATGCCCCATTTAGACGCTTTTCTTCCCCTTGGGCGGTGTCTGGAGCTAGATTCGCAATGAGTCATATTTTCATCTCCTAAGATCGTCTATGCACGGTCGGGGGCACGTATCCGCACAGAACGGCAACGAGGGGACATGCAATGGCAGACTTCTCCCGCCTTCCCGGTCCGAACGCGGATCTGTGGGACTGGCAGCTCCATGCGGCCTGCCGCGGGGTCGACAGTTCGCTCTTCTTCCATCCGGAGGGTGAGCGCGGGGCGGCCCGGAGCGCTCGCGAGAACTCGGCCAAAGAGGTCTGCATGAGGTGCCCCGTGCGCGCGGAGTGCGCTGCCCACGCACTGGCAGTGCGCGAGCCGTACGGCGTGTGGGGCGGACTGACCGAGGACGAGCGCGAAGAGCTCATGGGCCGGGCACGGAACCGGCTGGTACCGGCGTCGACCAGTAGCGGGGGCACGGCCGCCTCGAACAACTGAAGTAACGTTTCTGCAGACGGGCGCGCGCGAGCGTGCCCATATTCTTGGGGCGAGGGCCCCTTCTTGAGGGGGAGGACGGCGGGCGCGAGGGCCCGTCACGAGGCGCTAGCGCCTCCTTGGGCCAACGGCCGCCCTCGAGGCGAGACCTCCTTCTTCGCGCAACCGCCCCGATCGAGGCGCGAGCGCCCCCTTCCGGCAACGGCCCCAATCGAGGCGAGACCGCCTCTTCGGGCGGCGAGCCACTCTTCGGACTCCACGGCGAAGCACCACTCATCCAGCCGCGATCCCCGTTCGAGGCGGGCCCAGTGCCCCAACAGGCAACGTTCGCCCGGTCGCGTCGCCCGGCACGCTCCCCCAGGCTCTTCGAGCGGAGGGCACCCCTCACTCGCCGCACCTGCCGAAAGCCCAAGTGTCCGGTACGAGGACCCCCGGCCGGCACTCCGAGAGCACGCACCGGACACCGCGGGCACCGCACAGGACCTTCGAAACACCCCCTAGCGCCCGGCAGCCCGTTCCAGTTCCTCCAGCGTCGCCGCCACCGCCGGCACCTGGGCCAGGTCGGGCAGCGTGAGGGCGACGATCTCCCGTGGTACCGCCGGTTCCAACGTGACCGGGCGGGCGCCCCTCGGGCGTACGGACTCGAGCGCGAGCTGGGGCAGGACGGCCACGCCGAGGCCGGCGCCCACCAGGCCGGCCACCGCCGGGTAGTCGTCGGTCGCGAAGTCGATGCGGGGCGTGAAGCCGACGCTCTCGCACACCTCCACCAGTTGTCCCCGGCAGCGCGGGCAGCCCGCGATCCACGGCTCCCCTGCGAGGTCGCCGATCGCGACGGATCCCGCGCGCGCGAGGCGGTGCCTCTCGGGGACCAGCCCGACCAGCCGGTCGGTGAGCAGATGGCGCACGACCAGGTCGCCCCACTCCTCGGCGCCCGCCGCGCCCTCGTAGCGGAAGGCGAGCGCGATGTCGCAGTCGCCGGCACGCAGCCTCTCGACGGACTCGGGCGGTTCGGCCTCCTCCAGCGAGACCCGGGTGCCGGGGTGCGCGGCGCGCAGGGCGGCGAGCGCGGCGGGGACGAGCGTGGAGCTGCCGCTCGGGAAGGAGACCAGGCGCACACGGCCGGCCCTGAGCCCGGCGATGGCGGCGACCTCTTCCTCGGCGGCCGTCAGCCCCGCGAGGATGCCCGCCGCGTGCCGCACCAGCGCCTCACCGGCCTGCGTCAAACGCATCGCGCGGCCGCTGCGGATCAGCAGCGGCGTACCGACGGACGACTCCAGCGCCTTCATCTGCTGGCTGACGGCGGGCTGTGTGCAGCCCAGCTCGCGGCCCGCCGCCGAGAAGGAACCCGTCGCGGCCACGGCGCGCAGCACACGGAGATGGCGGGCCTCGATCACCCTGCGAGCATAAGGGAACCTTGGGCATCGCGGCCAATAATGCGTCGACGCTTTGACGCCGCATCCCCTACCGTGCGGCCATGAAGCTTCTGTCTCTGAATCTGGGCCGGCCCAGGGCCGTCGGGTACACCGACCAGCCGGAGGGCCTGACCGGCATCGACAAGCGGCCCGTGGACGGGCCGGTGCGGGTGGCCGCGCCCGGGCCGAAGGGCACCGGGGCGAGCGGGCTGGCCGGGGACGCGGTGTGCGATCTGCGGCACCACGGCGGAGACGACCAGGCGGTGTACGCGTTCGCCCGCGAGGACCTGGACGACTGGGAGCGGGAGCTGGGCCGGCGGCTGCCGAGCGGCTCCTTCGGCGAGAACCTCACCACCGAGGGACTCGACGTGTCCGGCGCGCTGATCGGCGAGCGCTGGCGCATCGGGCGCGAGGTGGTGCTGGAGGTCGCCTCCGGGCGGATTCCGTGCCGCACCTTCCAGGAGCACCTGGGTGAGCGCGGCTGGGTCAGGCGGTTCACCCGGAGAGGGGCGCCGGGCGCCTATCTGCGGGTGATCGAGCCGGGTGAGATACGGGCCGGCGATCCCATCGAGATCGTGCACCGGCCCGAGCACGACATCACCGTGGCCGTCCATTTCCGGGCGTCCACGACGGAACGGCATCTCCTGCCGAGTCTGTCGGCGGCCGGCGACACGCTGGACACCGAGACCGCCGCGGCGGTCCGTGAGTACGCGCGCAAGCACGCGGCGGACGGCGGACGGCGGGCGGCGGACGGCTGACGGCTGACGGCTGACGGCTGACGGCTGACGGCTGACGAGGCAGGGGCGACATCGGCGGCGGAGCCGGTGGGCGTGCTCGTACGGGGAGCGGACCGGCCCGGGCGTCCGGGCCCTCGGCACCGGGCGGCCACCGTCTCCCCGGCGCGACCCGGCGGTGTGAGCCGGCACTCCACTCCTCCCGGAGAGCGGCACAGTCAATATCGTTGGCCCATGACAACGGCTTTGATTACGGGATCGACCGCGGGCATCGGCGCCGCGTTCGCACGGCGGCTCGCCGCCGACGGCCATGACCTCGTCCTGGTGGCCCGCGACGGCAACCGGCTGCGGGAGCAGGCGACCGAGTTGCACGACCGGCACGGCATCGAGGCGGAGGTCCTGACGGCGGACCTGGCAACGGACGACGGCATCGAGACGGTCGCCCGGCGTCTGTCCGACCTCAGGAACCCGGTCGACCTGCTCGTCAACAACGCGGGCTTCGGCAACAAGGGCCGTTATCTCGACGTGCCGATGGCCGACGAGCTGCGGATGCTGAAGGTGCACTGCGAGGCCGTGCTGCGGCTGACGAGCGCGGCGTCGGAGGCGATGCGCACACGCGGGCGCGGCGGGATCGTCAACGTGGCCTCGGTGGCGGCGTTCGTCCCGCGCGGCACGTACGGCGCGTCCAAGGCGTGGGTCGTGCAGTTCACACAGGGCGCGGCGCGGGACCTGGCCGGGTCGGGGGTACGGCTGATGGCGCTGTGCCCGGGGTTCGTCCGCACGGAGTTCCACGAGCGGGCCGGGATGGGAACGGACAACATCCCGAACTGGATGTGGCTGGACGCGGACAAGCTGGTGGCCTCCGCACTCGCGGACCTGGCCCGGGGCAAGACGCTGTCCGTCCCGGACCCGCGGTACAAGGCGCTGATGGGCGTGGTGAAGGTGACACCGCGAGCGCTGCTGGGCGGGATCAGCTCGCGGACGGGGCGCAAGTACGGGCCGCGGTAGGACAGAGGTGCGGCCTTCGACGGCACGGCCGCGGGCCGCGGCAGAACAGGTGGCGCCGCCCCTCGGGTGGGAAAATGGCCTTAGACACCGGACCCAGGGGGGCCGGAGGCGGCGTCATGACATTCGTGCAGCTCATCGACTGCAAGACCAGTCGGTTCGATGAGATGAACCGGCTCTTGGACACATGGGCCGAGCAGACCCGGGGCAAACGGACGGCGACCCACAGCGTCATCGGCCAGGACCGCTCCGACGCCTCGCACCTCGTCGAGATCGTGGAGTTCCCCTCGTACGAGGAGGCGATGCGGAACTCGCGTCTTCCGGAGACCGCCCGGATCTTCCGCGAGATGGTCTCCCTCTGCGAGGAGGCACCCACGTTCACGGACCTGGACGTGGTGCGGGACGAGCAGTTGAACGCGGCGGCCGTCCGGCGGTTCTTCGAGACGCTTCCCGGTGAGGGTGAGCCGCCGCCGCTCGACGGTCTGCTCACCGAGGACCACCATCACCACGATCCCGCCGACGCGCAGGAGGTCATCGGGATGGACGCCATGCGCCGCGAACTGCGGGTGTGGCGGGACGGCTTCGACTTCGCGTTCACCGTCGAGGACCAGATCTGCGAGGGCGACCGGGTGTGCACACGATGGAGCTGGAACGGCCGGCACAGGGGCGAGTTCCTCGGGATCGCGGCCACCGGCCGGAAGGTCGCCATGACCGGCACGACCGTCTTCCGGTGCGCCGAGGACGGGAAGATCGCCGAGAGCTGGTGGCAGTACGACCGGCTCGGGCTGATGGCCCAGTTGGGGGCGCTCGACGAGCTGGAGACCTGAGGCGGGGTCACCGAGGCGTCGGCGCGTCGCGGACGCCGTGCCGGAACACGCCGGGGCCCGGCACTCCGGAGCGGAGTGCCGGGCCCCGGCGCGGACGGCCGTCCCGCGTCAGTGGGCGTGACCGTGGCCGTGGCCGGCCGCGGCCGGCTCCTCCTCTTCCTTCTTCTCGACGACCAGGGTCTCGGTCGTCAGGAGCAGGGAGGCGATGGAGGCGGCGTTCTCCAGGGCGGAGCGGGTGACCTTGACCGGGTCGATGACGCCGGCCTTGATCAGGTCGCCGTACTCGCCGGTGGCGGCGTTGTAGCCGTTGCCCTTCTCCAGGTCGGCGACCTTGGAGGCGATGACGTAGCCCTCAAGGCCCGCGTTCTCGGCGATCCAGCGCAGCGGCTCGACGACCGCGCGGCGGACGATGGCGACACCGGTGGCCTCGTCGCCCTGCTTGCCGAGGCCGTCGGCCAGCACCTTGGAGGCGTGGACCAGCGCGGAGCCGCCACCGGAGACGATGCCCTCCTCGACCGCGGCACGGGTCGCGGAGATGGCGTCCTCCAGGCGGTGCTTCTTCTCCTTCAGCTCCACCTCGGTGGCGGCGCCGACCTTGATCACGCACACGCCGCCGGCCAGCTTCGCGAGGCGCTCCTGGAGCTTCTCGCGGTCCCAGTCGGAGTCCGTGGTCTCGATCTCGGCCTTGATCTGGGCGACGCGGCCCGAGACGTCCTCGCTCTTGCCGCCGCCGTCGACGATGGTGGTGTCGTCCTTGGTGACCGTGATGCGGCGGGCGGAGCCCAGCACGTCCAGGCCGACCTGGTCGAGCTTGAGGCCGACCTCCTCGGAGACGACGGTGGCGCCGGTGAGGACCGCCATGTCCTGCAGCATCGCCTTGCGGCGGTCGCCGAAGCCGGGGGCCTTGACGGCGACGGCGTTGAACGTGCCGCGGATCTTGTTCACGACGAGGGTGGACAGGGCCTCGCCCTCGACGTCCTCGGCGATGATCAGCAGCGGCTTCGAGGAGCCCGCCTGGATGACCTTCTCCAGCAGCGGCAGCAGGTCCGCGATGGAGGAGATCTTGCCCTGGGTGATGAGGATGTACGGGTCGTCGAGAACGGCCTCCATGCGCTCCTGGTCCGTCACGAAGTACGGCGACAGGTAGCCCTTGTCGAAGGCCATGCCCTCGGTGAAGTCCAGCTCCAGACCGAAGGTGTTGGACTCCTCGACGGTGATGACGCCGTCCTTGCCGACCTTGTCCATCGCCTCGGCGATCAGCTCGCCGACCTGCTGGTCCTGGGCGGACAGCGCGGCGACGGCGGCGATGTCGGACTTCTCCTCGATCGGGCGGGCGGTGGCCAGCAGGTCGTCGGAGACGGCCTTGACGGCGGCGTCGATGCCCTTCTTCAGGGAGGCCGGGGAGGCACCCGCGGCGACGTTCTTCAGGCCCTCGCGCACCAGCGCCTGGGCGAGCACGGTGGCGGTGGTCGTACCGTCACCCGCGATGTCGTTGGTCTTGGTCGCCACCTCCTTCACCAGCTGGGCGCCGAGGTTCTCGTACGGGTCCTCGATCTCCACCTCACGGGCGATGGTGACACCGTCGTTGGTGATGGTCGGGGCACCGAACTTCTTGTCGATGACGACGTTGCGGCCCTTGGGGCCGATCGTCACCTTGACCGTGTCGGCAAGCTTGTTGACGCCGCGCTCGAGGGCGCGACGGGCGTCCTCGTCGAACTTCAGGATCTTCGCCATGGAGCGTTTCAGTCCTCTCGAATGCGATCTCCGGCCGCCGCCCTGCCGGAGCGGCCGCCATCGCGGTGAAAAACGAACGGCGCCCCCGGCGCCCGGCTTGTCAACGGTCGCGGGGGCCAGGGGCGCAGCTCACAGCGGTCTGCTTCGGTGACTTACTTCTCGATGATCGCGAGCACGTCGCGAGCCGAGAGAACGAGGTACTCCTCGCCGTTGTACTTCACCTCGGTGCCGCCGTACTTGCTGTAGAGCACGACGTCGCCGACCGAGACGTCGAGCGGAAGACGGTTGCCGTCCTCGAAGCGGCCCGGGCCCACGGCGAGGACGACACCCTCCTGGGGCTTCTCCTTCGCGGTGTCCGGGATGACCAGGCCAGAGGCCGTGGTCTGCTCGGCGTCCAGCGGCTGGACCACGATGCGGTCCTCAAGCGGCTTGATGGCAACCTTGGAGCTGGCGGTCGTCACGATCCGACCTCCCCCTTCGGAGATCTCACGGGGTTAACTGTCTGAGGTGGCGACCAGGTCGATCCGTCGTCGCGGGTGCCGGACCTGCCCGTCGCTGTGTTGGCACTCTCCAGTGGTGAGTGCCAGAGCTGAGACTATGACCGCGATTAGCACTCGGTCAAGCGGAGTGCCAGTCGCCCTCGTCGCGGCGGCCGCCCGACCGGGCGTCCGCCCCGGCGGTCGCGGCCCGACGGCGTGCGGGACGGGCCGCGGGGTTCCCGCCGAACCGGCGGGAGCGGGGCATGGAACGGGACCGCCGGCCGGGATCGCCCGAACGGCCGCTCCCGGCCCGGCTACAGGTAGTCCTCCAAGCGCCCCACCGTGAAACCCGTCGCCTGGATGCGGCGCAGGAGCCGGGTCGTCTCCGCGGTGAGGGACGTGCGGGGACGGCCCGCCTCATGGGGCAGGACGATGTCGCCGGGGCGCAGGGCCATACCGCTGCCGTACGCGCTGGGCTCCCCGCCCGGGGTCGGGCGCCACAGGATCAGGGCCGTGACGCCGCAGTCCGCCGCCGCACGCAGCGTCATGTGGTCGTAGGTGCCGTACGGCGGGCGCAGCAGCCGCGGGCGCAGGCCCAGGCGGCGTCCCATGCGGTCCCGCTGGCCGCAGATCTCGGCACGCTGCTCCTCGTAGGGGCGGCCGCGCAGCCCGGCGTGGCCGAGGGTGCGGTTCTGGATGCCCGCTCCGGCCGCGCGCAGCCGCGCGACGTGCCCGTAGCCCCGGCCGACGGCACCGGCGGTGAGGAACACGCTGACGGGCAGCCGCAGTTCACGCACCATGTCGACGAACCGGGTGTCTCTTTCGGCGCCCTCGTCGTAGGTGAGGAAGACCACCTTGTCGCGGGTGGGGACGCGGTCGAGGACGAGCGGCAGGTCTCTGTCCCCGCGGCCGTCGGCAAAGCCCGGGGAACGGTCCGGCCGGGGTGCGGGCGCGAGCGGGGCGGGCAGCCCCCAGCGACGGTAGGCCCGGTCGCGGGGCCCGTTCGAGGTGTGCACCTCCTGCGCCGCCTTCTCGCCCAGCCGTTCGAGGGGGTCGACGGACTGGGCGCAGCCGGACAGGAGGGCGACGGCGAGGGCCCCGGCGAGCAGGGTCCGCGCCTGCCGCCGCGCGCTCACAGGTGGTCCTCCGGGCGTGCCACCGCGGGGCGTACCCGGTGCCGCACGTTCCGGTCCGGCCGGCCGCGGAACCGGCCGCCCGCCCCGGCGTCGGCGCGGCCGGCTGCGAGGGCGGTGCAGGCCGGGACGACGGGGGAGGCAGGCGCGACGGGTGTGGTCCCGGCGCGCCGCGCGGTGCGCTGCACGCGGACCACCCGCCCCTTCCGCCGCCGTGCGCACTTCTTGTCGTTTTGTCGCACCAATCGCATGGTGCCGGATCCTTCCAGCCGCCGGCGGCCACGCCGGGCCGACACCGCGACCGGACGCACGCCGTCCGCCGACTGGCCGACAATGGGCCCGTGACCGACCACTCCTTCGCGTCCCTGCTCACCCCCGAGGGCCGCGCCCTCCTCGACGAGGTGCGCGGCACCGCTCCCGCCCGGGAACTGACCGTCGCCACCCGGCTGCGCCGCGAGCACCCCGCCGGACTGGTCTCGGCAGCCCTCGCGCAGGCGCGGCTGCGGGAGCGGGCGGCGGCGAAGTTCGGCGCGGACGCGGGGCGGATGTTCTTCACGCCGAACGGCGTCGAGCAGTCCACGAGGGCCACGGTCGCGGCCCACCGCGCGCGACGGCTGCGGGAGCTGGGCGCGGCCTCCGTCGCCGACCTGTGCTGCGGTATCGGCGGCGACGCGATCGCGCTCGCCCGGGCCGGCATCCGGGTCCTGGCCGTGGACCGCGACCCGCTGACGGCGGCGGCGGCCCGGGCCAACGCCGAGGCGCTGGGCCTGTCCGCACTGATCGAGGTGCGCGAGGCGGACGTCACGGAGGTGGACACATCGCCCTACGACGCGGTGTTCGTGGACCCCGCGCGGCGGGGCGGCAGGGGCAGGGTCTTCGACCCGGAGGCGTACTCACCCCCGCTGTCCTGGGCCGTGGCCGCGGCCCTGAAGGCCCCGCGAGCCGCCCTGAAGGTCGCGCCGGGCATCCCGCACGAGGCGGTGCCCGCCGAGGCGGAGGCCGAGTGGATCTCGGACGGCGGGGATGTGAAGGAGGCGGTGCTGTGGTTCGGCACGGAACCGGGACTCGTACGGGCCACTCTGCTGCCGGGCCCGCGGACGCTGCGCGGCCGGGGCCTGCCCGACCCGCCGGTGCGCCCGCTCGGCCGCTACCTCTACGAACCCGACGGCGCCGCGATCCGCGCGCACCTGGTGGCGGAGGTGGCCGAGGACCTGGACGGCGGGCTGGTCGACGAGACGATCGCGTACATCACGGCGGACGAGCTACGCGCCTCGCCGTACGCCACCGCGTACGAGATCACCGACCGGCTCCCCTTCAACGTGAAGAGGCTGAAGGCGCTGCTGCGGGAGCGGGAGGTCGGCATCCTGACCGTCAAGAAGCGCGGCTCGGCCGTCGAACCGGAGGAACTGCGGCGCAAGGTCCTGCCCAGGCCGCAGGGACCGAACGCGGTGACCGTGTTCCTGACGCGGGTCGCGGGGGCGCCGACGATGCTGCTGGGCCGGCCGGCCCGGCGGCAGCCGACCGGTTAGCGGCAGTCCTCCGCACGCGCCCAAAGCAGCTCCCGCTCCCGGTCGTTGCGGGCCAGGGAGGCGGCCCGTGCGAACTCGGTGCGGGCCTCGGCGGTCCGTCCCAGGCGGGCCAGCAGGTCGCCGCGGACGCTGGGCAGCAAGTGGTAGTCGCGCAGGGCCGGTTCGGCGGCGAGGCGGTCGACGATCTCCAGGGCCGGGCCCGGGCCCTGGGCCATGGAGACGGCGACCGCGCGGTTCAGCTCCACCACGGGCGACGGCGACCGGGCGGCGAGCAGGCCGTACAGGGTCGCGATGCTCGCCCAGTCCGTCTCCTCGTAGGTGTGGGCGTGCGCGTGGCAGGCGGCGATCGCGGCCTGGAGGGCGTACGGCCCCAGGGCGCCGGATGGGGGTCCTCCCTGCTCGAGCGAAGCCGAGAGCCTGGGGGAGGCCGCGTCGGCGCGGCCGAGGGCGGCGATGCCGCGCGCGATGAGCATGCGGTTCCAGCGGGCCCGGTTCTGGTCCCTGAGCAGGACGGGCTCTCCGGAGGGTCCCGTGCGGGCGGCGGAGCGGGACGTCTGGAACTCCAGCAGCGCGGCCAGCCCGTGCACCTCGGACTCCTTGGGCATCAACTCGGCCAGCACACGGGCCAGCCGGAGCGCGTCCTCGCACAGGGCGGGGCGCAGCAGGTCGTCGCCCGCGGTGGCCGCGTACCCCTCGTTGAAGATCAGATAGATGACCTCCAGCACGGAGTCGAGGCGGGCCTCGCGGTCCGGCCCGTACGGCACCTCGAAGGCGACGCCCTTCGCGGCGAGCGTCCGCTTGGCCCGCACGATGCGCTGGGCGACGGTGGCCTCCGGCACCAGGAACGCGCGGGCGATCTCGGCCGTGGTCAGCCCGCCGAGCAGCCGCAGGGTGAGCGCGATGCGGGACTCGGCGGACAGCACGGGATGGCAGGCGGTGAAGACCAGCCGCAGCAGGTCGTCGTCGATGTCGTCGGGGTAGGACGGCTCGTCGACGTGGTACGGCGCGGCCTCCAGGTCCCGCCCGACCTCCTCCAGCTTGCGCGCGTACCGCTCCCGGCGGCGGACGAGGTCGATCGCGCGGCGCCTGGCGGTGGTCATCAGCCAGGCGCCGGGGTTGTCGGGCACCCCGTCGCGCGGCCACTGCTCCAGGGCGGCGACCAGCGCGTCCTGCGCCAGTTCCTCGGCTATCCCGACGTCACGGACGACCCGGGCGACACCGGCGATGACGCGCGCGGACTCCATCCGGAACACGGTCTCGATGGCACCGGCCGCAGCGGCGGTGGGCTTCGGTGTCATGGGGAGCCTCCTGATGCGTGCGACCCTGCGGGGCCCGGGGATTCCGGTCCGTGCGGCCGGCCCTGCGGGGCCGGGAGTCAAGTCTGTCGCGCGCAAAGCCGTGGAGCCACGCTCCGGGTCGGGCGGGGCGGCCGTGGTCGCGCAGAGGGCACGCGGCGTGCCGCCCGCCACGGAGCCCCCCAGGCCGGGCGGCCGGAACCGGACAGCCGGAACCAGGCAACCGGAACCAGGCAACCGGAACCGGACAGCCAGGACCCGGGCAACCGGAACCGGGTGGCCAGAACCAGACAGCCAGAGCCAGACGGCCAGAGCCAGGCAGCCGAAACCAGACGGCCAGAACCGGGCAGCCAGAACCGGGCAACCGGAACCGGGGGGCCGGAACCGGGGGGCCGGAGTCGGGTGGTCGGAGTCGGGTGGGGCATGCCGCTTTCGGAGCAATGGCCGGGACGGGCCGTCGGACCGTGCCACGCTGTGGTCAGTTTGATCACGGTCGGGTCGGGAGGCCGGGGTGTACCGCTCGGGTGAGTGGCTGGTTGAGCGGATCCGCGGTGACCGCCGGGCGGGCCCCAGGGGCTCCTCGCCCTCGGAGGCGGCCGGGCACGGCGCCGGGTCCGCACATCAGGTCGCCGGGCGTCCGTGATGGCGGGGAGCAAGGAGGGGCGGGATCCCGAGCAGCCGCCGAGCCTTCCCGACCTGCGGCTGCGGCTGCGCGAGGAACTGGGCCGGATCGACGAGCAGTTGCGCGCCCTGCTCACGGCCACGGAGCGGCTGCAGGGACTGCTGGACGCGGTGGTGGCCATCAGCCGGGAGGTGGAGCTGCCCGGGGTGCTGCACCGCATCGTGACCACCGCCATGGACCTGGTGGGTGCCCGCTACGGGGCACTGGGGGTCCTCAACGAGTCCGGGGACTACCTGGACGAGTTCATCACCGCCGGACTGTCCGAGCAGCAGCGCGCCGCCTTGGCCGGGGTCGATCTGCCGCGCGGCCGAGGCGTCCTCGGGTATCTGATCCACCACCCGGGTCCCCTGCGGATCGAGGACATCTCCAGCCACCCGGCCTCCGTCGGGTTCCCCCGTGACCACCCGCACATGGGCCATCTGCTCGGGGTCGCCATCAGAGTCCGCGGTGAGGTCTACGGCGACCTCTACCTCTGCGAGCGAAGCGACGGCCGGCCCTTCGACGTCCATGACGAGAACATCGTCGTCGCCCTGGCCAGTGCCGCCGGCATCGCGATCGAGAACGTCCGCCTGTTCGAACGGGTACGCACGGGGTCCGAGCAGTTCCAGCGGCTCCTGCTGCCGGCCCTGCCGGACCTGCGGCCGTTCACGGCCGCGGCCATCTACCGGCCCGCCGCCCAGCCCAGCCGACTGGGCGGGGACTGGTACGACGCCATCCTGCTGCCGGACGGTGTGGTGGCGGTCGTCATCGGCGACGTGGTCGGCCACGATCTGCACGCCGCGGCCGCCATGGCCTCCACCCGCAACATGCTGCGTGCCCTGCTGTTCGACCGGGGCAGTCCGCCCAGCGCGGTCCTCACCCAGCTCGACCGCACCCTCCAGGCCATCACCGACAATCCCGTCACCACCACCAACCTGGCCCGCATCGAACCCGACGGACCGGCCTGGCGGCTGCACTGGAGCACCGCGGGACATGTCCCGCCGCTGCTGGCCAGCCCCGGCCGGAGGGCGGAATACCTCTTCGCCGAACCCGGGCCGCCGCTCGGGGTGGACCCCGACCAGCCCCGCCCCGACCACACCCACCCCCTGCCCCCGGACACCACCGTCGTCTTCTTCACCGACGGGCTCGTCGAGCACCCGGACCACCCCATCGACGAGAGCCTGGACCAGCTCGCCGCTCTCGCCGCCGACCATGCCGGGCTGCCCCTGCAGGACTTCGTCCGGGCGCTGGCCGACCGACACCCCAGCGACGGTCATGACGACATGGCCATCCTCGCCCTGCGCACCCCGCCGACCGGACGGACGGCCGCCCCGTAGGCGGGCCGTCGCCGGTGACGTGGTGGAACGGGTGTGATCGACGGACGATGGACTACGGGACGAAGCCGACAGGGAGACCTCCCGATGACTCTCGCCCGGCATGAGCGGCTGCGGCACGGTGGCGTGGCCGCGCTGGAGATCTGCGCGGTCGCCGCGCTGTACTACGGCTCGGCCCGGCTGGGGCTGCTGCAGCACCTGGTGCGCGGCCAGGTCACCCCGCTGTGGCCGCCGACCGGGATCGCCCTGGCCGGGCTGCTCCTGCTCGGCCCGTGGGTCTGGCCCGGGATCGCGATCGGCGCGTTCCTGGTCAACATCACGCTCGGGCCGTCCGTCCCCGCCGTTCTGGCGATCACGGTGGGGAACACGCTCGCGCCGGTTGGCTCGTACGCGCTGCTGCGCCGCGTGCGGTTCCGCACGGAGATGGACCGGCTGCGGGACGCCCTCGCGCTGATCTTCCTCGGTGCTTTCACCGGGATGCTGGTCAGCGCGACGGTCGGCAGCGCCGCCCTGCTCCTCGCCGGCGCGCTGCCCCCCGCCGGGTTCTGGCCGACGTGGTCGGTCTGGTGGACCGGCGACGCGATGGGCGTCCTGGTGGTCGCGCCCGTGCTGCTCGTCCTGCGCTCGGCGCACCGGCCGAGGGACCTCCGGGCGGCACGATGGTGCGAGGGAGCACTGCTCGTGGTGGCCACCCTCGGTGCCGGGTTCCTGGAGACCGCCGAGGTGCCGCTCAGGTTCCTCGCCTTCCCGGTACTGATCTGGGCGGCCTTCCGCTTCCAGCTGGCGGGGGCCGCTCCCTGCGCGCTCACCCTGTCGGTCTTCGCGATCGTCGCCGCCACCCAGCGCGTGGGCCCGTTCGAAGGTCACGACCTGCTCACCACCATGATCAGTCTGCAGGCGTTCAACGCCTCCGCCGCCCTCACCGCGCTGCTGCTCGCGGCATCCGTCGCCGAGCGCAACCAGACCCGGCGGGAGATCGAGCTGGCCTGCCAGCAGCTCGGCGAGATGGTGACGAGGAGCGCGCCCGGCGGCGTCCGCCGCCCCGCGCCCCCCGACGACGGGGGCGACGCCGAAGAAGGCGGCGGACGGGGCCGGGAACCGCCGTGATCAGCCCTCCGCGATCTCGCGCACCTCGCAGGTGACCGTCCAGTGCTCCTCGTGCACCTTCAGGAACCGCTTGGCCCACTCCATCGCCTCGGCCTGGTCCTTGCACTGCATGATCACGTAGCCGCCGATGACCTCCTTGGACTCGGTGAACGGCCCGTCCGTGACGGAGACCTTCCCGCCCTCCCAGCGCACCCGGGTGCCCTGCGCGGACGGCGTCAGGCCGGCGGTGTCGAGCATCACCCCGGCCTTGGTGATCTCCTCGATCAGCTCGCCCATCCGCTCCATCAGCTCGGGGCTGGGGCCTTCCGGGGGCGCGGTGGTCTCGTCGATGCGCACGAGCGACATATAGCGCGGCATGGTGACTCCCGTGGTCGGGGGCCGGGCCTGTCCCGGCCTCACACCCGTGCGTCGAACGGCGGCGGGGCGGATCGACACCGGCCGCGGAATTCCGTCGGGGAGTTTTCCCGGGCGCCGTCCGCCTCACCTCAGCGACGCCCACAGGTCGTCTGCCGCCGGCTGCTCCGCGATCACCCGGTTGGGGTCCGACGGGGCCGTCACCACCGGCATCGTCACCGTCTTCACGTACGTCGCCGTCAGGCCCTTCAGGCTCTGCCCCAGGCGCACCAGTTCCGGCAGCGAGTCCAGTCCCGTGTCGGTGGTGAGGCTGCCGGTGACCGTGTCCGCGGCCCGGTAGAGCTTCGCGGGGTCGGTCAGCAGGTCCGTGGCGGCGATCTGTTCCAGCAGCGCCTTCACCAGGTTCTGCTGGAGACCGATGCGGCCCAGGTCGCTGCCGTCGCCGATGCCGTGGCGCGTACGGGCCAGCGCCAGCGCCCGCGCGCCGGTCAGGTGGTGGGTGCCCGCCGTGAGGCGCAGATGGCTCTTGGCGTCGTCGATGTCCTCGTCGGTGGTGACCGTGACCCCGCCGAGCGCGTCCACCAGCCGTGCGAAGCCCGAGAAGTCGATCTCCAGGTAGTGGTCCATGCGGATGCCGGTGATCGACTCGGCCGTCTTGACCGCGCAGACCGGGCCGCCCACCGCGTACGCGCTGTTGAACATCGCGTCGTGGGCCACCGGACTCGTACCGCCCGAGGCCAGCGGGCACGAGGGCCGGGTGACCAGCGTGTCGCGCGGGATGCTCACCACCGTCGCGTCCGTGCGGCCCGCGTCGATGTGCACCACCATCGCCGTGTCGGAGCGGGCGCCCAAGGTCCGGCCGCCGCCGAGCGCCGCGTTGGCCTCGCCGCTGCGCGAGTCGGAGCCCAGGACCAGGATGTTCAGGGGGCCGTCGGGCAGCCGCGAGGCGGACAAGGACCCCGAGGGTGCCGGGGCCGCCGCCGCGGGGCGGTTGTCGCCCAGGGCGCCGTTGATGTCGACGCTCCTGATGTTGTGGTTCAGATGCCAGTACGCCCAGCCCGCACCGGCGGCCGAGAGGACAAGACCGCACGCGGCCACGGCGCCGGCGGCCCTCCACAGACGTGGCCGCCGGCCGCCATGGTTGCCCGCGCTCCCGTTCTCGTCCGCGCGCTCCTCTTCTGATGTCACGCGCAGGAACGTAGATCGGATTTATGGCGAGTAACGGTACCTGACCGCCATTCTTCAGAAAATCTCACTCTTCTCAGCGTGCCCTCAGCCCAATGTCACCGACGGCACCGGGTTGCTCCCGCTCCACGACGCGTTGAACCCGAACGTCACCGAACCGCCGTCCGGCACGGTCCCGTTCCAGGAGGCGTTCGAGCACGTCACCGCCGCACCCGACTGGGTACAGTCCGCGTTCCACGCCTGGGCGATCCGCTGCCCGGCGCCGAACGACCAGTTCGCCGTCCACGACGCCAGCGAGCCGCCCGAGCAGGCGATCGTCACCTGGCCCGTGAAGCCGCTGTCCCACTGGCCGGTCACGGCGTACACCGCCGTGCAGCCGTCCGTCGGCGGGGGCGGCACGCTCGCGCCGAGCGCCTCCGCGATGCCGTCGTAGGCCGGTTTCGGCGCGTAGTTCTCGTCGTACGGGGTCGCCGCCCCGTAGCCGTCGAAGACGTCCGGGATCCACGAGTCCGAGTCGGTGAAGCCCCAGACCGTGACGCCGGCGCAGCGCGTCACCGCCGCACACGCGGAGACCACGCTGCGGTAGTCGGCCCGCTGCTGCGCCAGCTTGGCGTCGGTGGCGGGCAGTTGCATACGGATGTCCAGCTCCGTGACCGCCACGTCCACGCCCAGGTCGGCGAAGCGCTGGATGTTCTGCTGGAGCGTGGACGGGACCTGACCGAGGATCAGGTGGGCCTGCAGCCCCACTCCGTCGATCGGGACACCGCGGTCCTTGAGGGACTTGACCAGGTTGTACAGGGCCGTGCTCTTGGCGTTCACGCCCTCGACGTTGTAGTCGTTGATGTACAGCCTGGCGCTCGGGTCGGCCGCGTGCGCCCAGGTCAGAGCCTGTGCGATGTAGTCCGGGCCGAGGTTGTCGTACCAGATCGTCGAGCGGTAGGTGCCGTCCTCGTTGAACGGCTCGTTCACCACGTCCCAGGCGGCCAGCCTGCCCTTGTAGCGGGTGACCTCGGTGGTGATGTGGTCCTGGAGCAGGCCGCTGAGCTGGGCCGGTGTCCAGTTGCCGTTCGTCAGCCAGGTGGGGTTCTGGCTGTGCCAGACCAGGGTGTGGCCGCGCACCTGCTGGTCGTGGGCCTGGGCGAAGGCGACGATCTGATCGGCCTCGGCCCAGTCGTAGGTGCCGCGGCTGGGCTCCACCGAGCCCCATTTCATGGCGTTCCCGGGGGTGAGCGAACCGAACTGGCCGCCGGCGATGTCGGCGTAGGCGCCGGTGAGCCTGGAACCGGTGACGGCCGTGCCGATGACCTTGCCCCGGGCCGCCGCCAGGTCCCGCAGGGGTGTGCCGGCGGCGTGGGCCGCACTCGTGCCGGCCACGAGCAGGGCCCCGGCGGCCGCGGCGCCGGCCAGCAGGGCGGTGAGCCGGACGCGTAAGGATGGTCTGGAGGTTCTCATGGCGGGTGCCTCCGAAAGATTCGGTATTCAGACCGATTGGCTTCGGAGGAGTGTGGAGGGATTCGCCTCACCCGTCAATACATCGGCTTCCGGCCACGGCCGCCCCGTGCGTCACGCGGGAGGCGCCCCCGTACTGCTCCGCACCACCAGACTGGTCGCCAGCTCCACCCGGGTCGCCGCCGTGGCGCCGTCCCCGCGCGCCAGGTCCAGCACGAGCCGGGCCGCCGCCTCCGCCATCTCCCTCAGCGGCTGCCGCACGGTCGTCAGCGGCGGCCCCACCCAGCGGGCCACCGGCAGATCGTCGAACCCGACCACGCTCAGGTCCTCGGGGATGCGCAGCCCCAGCTCGCGAGCCGCCTCGTAGAGCCCGAGCGCCTGGAGGTCGTTGCCCGCGAAGACCGCCGTCGGCCGGTCGGGCCTGCGCAGCACGTCGAGGCCGAGCCGGTAGCCGGCGTCGTGATGAAAGTTGCCGGCCCTGATCAGCCCGGGGTCGTACGGCAGTCCCGCGGTCTCCAGCGCCGCCCGGTATCCGTCGACCCGGGCGCGGCTGCACATCATGCGCGCGGGACCGCTCAACGCGGCGATCCGCCGGTGCCCCAGCTCGATCAGATGCCGGGTCGCGGCCAGGCCGCCGTGCCAGTTGGTGGCACCGATCGACGGCACGTCGTCGCCCGGGTCGCCGGCCGGGTCCATCACCACGAACGGAATGGAGCGGCTGGTCAGCAGCGCGCGCTGGGACTCGTCGAGGCCGGACAGGACGAGGATCACCCCGTGCGGGCGGCGGGCGGCGACCTGGTCGGCCCAGGTCCGGCCGGGCGTGAGCCGCCCCGCGCTCTCGGACAGCACGACGCTCAGCCCCTCCTCGCGCGCCACGTTCTCCACGCCCCGGATGACCTCCAGCGCCCAGGAGCTCTCCAGTTCGTGGAAGATCAGGTCGATCAGGGGCGAGCGCGTGGCCTCGGAGCGGCGCCGGCGGTAGCCGTGGGCACGCAGCAGGCCCTCGACGCGGGCCCGGGTCGCCGGGGCGACGTCGGCCCGGCCGTTGAGCACCTTGGACACGGTGGGCGCGGAAACCCCCGCCTCGCGGGCGATCCCGGCGAGCGTGGCGGTCCGCACCGGACGTGCCGGCGACGGCGGGGTCTCAGAGGTCGGCGAGGTCGGCGGGGTCGCGTTCGGTCCGGCGGGTTCCGAGGGTGTCATGGGCGGATGGTATGCCGGGAAGATTCGGCACACCAGTCGAAACATTCGGTAGCTCGAACCCCGCTGGAGGAGCCCCCGGCTGCGGGTTCAGGCGCAGTCCACCGACTCGAACCGCCACCGGTGCACCGGCCGGGCCGCCAGTTCCTCGTCCGGGTCGGGCAGGTCGGGAAGGCCGGCGGCGAGGTCCGCGTCCCACCAGGTGATGACGAGGACACGGTCCTGCGGGGCCCGGAAGGTCTCCCGGCGCAGCGGCGCGGGCGTCAGCTCCTGCTCCCTCGCCCAGGCCAGCAGATCCTCGCCCCGCCCGGCCGCGGCCCGCGCCTCCCACATCAACGCGACTCTCACGAGTACAGGTTCTCCTTGCTCACCTCGTGGACGTGGTCGTGCCCGTGCCCCGGCACATGCGGGTCCGTCACCGGCAGCGACGAGTCCGCGGACAGGTCCCAGGCCGACGCCGGGCGGCCCCGGGCGACCATCTCGGCACCCAGCGCCGCGACCATCGCGCCGTTGTCCGTGCACAACTTGGGCCGGGGCACCCTCAGCCGGATCCCGGCCGCGGCACACCTCTCCCCCGCCAGCGCCCGCAGACGCGAGTTCGCGGCCACACCGCCGCCGATCATCAGATGGTCGACGCCCTCGTCCTTGCAGGCCCGCACGGCCTTCCTGGTCAGCACGTCCACGACCGCCTCCTGGAAGGACGCCGCCACGTCCCGTACCGGCACCTCCTCCCCCGCCGCCCGCTTCGCCTCGATCCAGCGGGCCACGGCCGTCTTCAGGCCGGAGAAGGAGAAGTCGTACGCCGGATCGCGCGGCCCGGTCAGACCGCGCGGGAACGCGATGGCCTCCGGGTCGCCCTCCCGCGCGTAGCGGTCGATGACCGGGCCGCCGGGGAAGCCGAGGTTCAGCACCCGCGCGATCTTGTCGAACGCCTCGCCCGCCGCGTCGTCGATGGTCGCGCCGAGCGGCCGCACGTCCGACGTGATGTCCGTGGACAGCAGCAGCGAGGAGTGCCCGCCGCTCACCAGCAGCGCCATCGTCGGCTCCGGCAGCGCGCCGTGCTCCAGCTGGTCCACGCACACATGGGAGGCGAGGTGGTTGACGCCGTACAGGGGCTTGCCCAGCGCGTAGGCGTACGCCTTCGCCGCCGAGACGCCCACCAGCAGGGCGCCGGCGAGACCGGGCCCCGCGGTGACCGCGACGCCGTCGAGGTCCTTCGCCGACACACCCGCGTCCTTCAGCGCGCGCTCGATGGTCGGCACCATCGCCTCCAGGTGTGCGCGGCTCGCCACCTCCGGGACGACGCCACCGAAGCGCGCGTGCTCGTCGACGCTGGACGCGACCGCGTCCGCGAGGAGGGTGGTGCCGCGGACGATGCCGACGCCGGTCTCGTCGCAGGAGGTCTCGATCCCCAGGACCAGGGGTTCGTCAGCCATTGCTCTCGGTTCCTTGTGCTGAGGGGGAGCCCGCGGCGGTGCCGCCGTCGGGCGCTGTGGTCAGGCGCATCACCAGGGCGTCCACGTTCCCCGGCTGGTAGTAGCCGCGTCTGAACCCGATGGGTTCGAAGCCGAAGCGCTCGTAGAGCTTCTGCGCACGGACGTTGTCGACCCGGCATTCGAGCATCACCTCGGCGCACTCGAACGCGGTCGCGGCCCGCAGCAGCTCGGTCAGCAGCTGCCCGCCGAGCCCCGTGCCCCAGTGGTCGCGGGCGACGGCGATGGTCTGGATGTCGCCCAGTTCGCCCTGGGCGGCCAGCCCCGCGTACCCGACGATCCGCTCGTCCTCGACGGCCACGACGTAGCGCCGGGTGGCCTCCGGGCCCCGGGAGTGGGCGAGTTCGGACCAGAACATGCCCCGCGACCAGGCGTCCTCGGGGAAGAGGTCCTTCTCCAGCTCCAGCACGGGATCGATGTCCCACCAGCGCATCTCGCGCAGCACGGGCGTCACGGGCGTCACGGGCGTGGTCACTTGGGGGTGACCACCTTGTAGTTCCTGGGCACCTGCGCGTCGGGGCGGCGCAGGTACAGCGGCCGGGGGGCGGCCAGTTCCTCGCCCGCCGCCAGCTTCTCCACCGCCAGGGAGGCGAGCGCGGCCGCCGAGACGTGCTCGGGCTCGCGCGTCTGCGGGAACGTGCCGGGATACAGCAGCGCGCCGCCGCCGACGGCGGGCAGGCCGGCGACCGCCTCCGCGATGTCCGCGGGCCGGTCCACGGCGGGCTCGGTGACCCTGGTGCGGGCGTTGTCGTACCGCGCCCAGTAGACCTCCTTGCGGCGGGCGTCCGTGGCCACCACGAACGGCACGTCGAGATCGGAGGCGTACGCCAGGCCGTCGAGCGTGCACAGGCCGTGCACGGGGACGCCGAGCGCGAGCCCGAAGGTGTCGGCGGTCATCAGCCCCACCCGCAGACCGGTGTAGGGGCCGGGGCCCACGCCCACGACGATGTCTGTGACGGCGTCGAGCCGTGTGCCCGCCTCGGCGAGGACACGGTCGACGGTGGGCAGCAGGAGTTCCCCGTGCCGGCGCGCGTCCGCCTGCATCGAGGACGCGACGACGGAAGTGCCGTCGTGGAGGGCGACGGTGACGGCCGGGGTGGCGGTATCCAGAGCGAGCAAGAGCACGCAAACAGCCTACGGCGCCCGGGCCCCGCGCACGGCCGACCCGGTACGGCCGGCGCCTGCTGCTACCGTCACAGCAGCGGCGTACGAAGGATTCGGTCAACGGCATCGGTACGTCGTTCGGGTCGGACACGGGTGACGAGTACCCCCCGCGCGTCGCGCGGGGTCGAGAGGTGGGCACAGGTGGCTAGGAGCAGCTCGGGATTCGTGGCCGGGCTCACCGTGGCGGCCATCGTCACGGTCGGTTTCCTCGCCTACCAGGCATCGGCGCATGTGCCCGACTCGCTGGGCAGGCCGCAGGCGAAGAAGTCGCCGGCGGCCACCGCCCCGAAGCCGCCCGCCAGGAAGAACCCCGCGGCGCTGCCCGGCGCCTCCGGCTCCGGCGAGCGGGTCGTGTACGCGCTCGACAGCGACCGGGTGTGGCTCGTGGGCGCGGACGGCAAGGTCCAGCGCACGTTCAAGGTCATGCCGGGAACGGTGGATCCGCTGCCGGGCACCTACGCGGTGACCTCCCGGACCGCCACGTCCCCCGGGTCGGACGGCAGGCTGGTCGAACACATCGTGCGGTTCACGAGCCATGAAGGCGCGGTGATCGGCTTCAGCGCGGCGGTCGACGGTTCGACGCCCAGGCCCGACGCTTCGAAGAAGCTGGGCGGGATCCGCGAGTCCCGCGCGGACGGCACGGCGATGTGGGAGTTCGCGACGCTCGGCACGAAGGTCGTCGTCACCGGGTAGCGGGCCGACGGGCACCGGACCACCGAGCACCGAGCACCGAGCACCGAGCACCGGCCACCAGACCACGGGATCACCGAGCGCCCGACCACCGGACCACCGTCACCGGACCACCGAGCACCGGCAACCGGCAACCGGCAACCGGCAACCGGCCACCGTCACCGGACCACCGGGCCACCGTCACCGGACCACCAGGCACCAGGCACCGGCCACCGTCACCGGGAAGCCGACGCGCCGGAGTGCGCGGCTCCGCTCGGTACGGCCGGCTACGCGGCCCTGCGCTGCTCGCCGGTCGCGGGCGTCCTCCGTGGCGTTCCGGCCGCCGGGGGCCGCGGCGGTGTCGAGACCGCCTTCGCCGCGGCGCATGCCGCCAGCAGGTCCCGCATCGGCACTCCGGCCGCACCGGCCGCCGCCCCCGCCTCCACGCGCGGCGGCGCCTCGTCTCGTTCCGAAGCCGGCATGGCGCCTCCTGGTGCTACGGGGGCGGATGGGTTAGGCAGACCTAACCACGGGCTGACTTCCATGTGACCACGCCGCGCACCTGCAACGCAACATCATGCCGACGGCCTGTCGGCATGCCGGGTCGGGCAGGGGACGCCTCTCAGGCGGACAGCACACCCAGGTCGACGGCCGCCCAGCGCGGGCCGATACCCGTGACGCAGACGTGCCGCGCCTCGTCGGTCGTGTCCCCGACGGCCCGGTGGATGGCGACGTGCAGCCGGTCCTCCGCCAGCTCCTCGACCTTGCCCTCGCCCCACTCCACGACGACCACGGACTGAGGCAGCGAGACGTCGAGGTCGAGGTCCTCCATCTCCTCCAGGCCACCGCCCAGGCGGTACGCGTCCACGTGGACCAGCGGCGGGCCGCCGCCGAGGGACGGGTGCACACGGGCGATGACGAAGGTCGGCGAGGTGACCGCGCCCCGCACCCCGAGCCCCTCGCCGAGCCCGCGGGTCAGCGTGGTCTTGCCCGCGCCCAGTTCGCCGTTCAGCAGCACGAGGTCGCCGGCGCGCAGCAGCTTGGCCAGGCGGCGCCCCAGTTCCCGCATCTGTTCGGGGGAGCTGACGGTGAACTCGGTGATGACGCCCGGCCGTGGCCGCTCAGCCGGGCCGTGCGGTGCTGGTGCTTCCATAGCCACCCACGGTAGCCCCTGCCGGCACCGCCCCCGCGCGCATCAGCAGGTCGGCGAGGCGGTCCGTGACGACCTCCGGGTGCTCCAGCATCACCAGGTGCCCGGCGTCCGGTACGAGCACCAGCTCCGCGTCCGGCAGCAGACCGGCGATCGCCTCGCTGTGCTCACTCGGGGTGACCAGGTCCTGCAGCCCGGCCAGTACGAGCACCGGCAGATCGGCGAAGCGGGCCAGCGCCGACGTCTTGTCGTGGTCGCTGAACGCCGGGTAGAACTCGGCGACCACGTCGATCGGCGTGCCCTCGATCATCCGCTCGGCGAACCGGGCGATGACCGGGTCGACGTCCCGGGACGCGAACGAGTACCGCTTGATGATCCCCGCGAACAGGTCGGCGGTGGCCCTGCGGCCCTTCTCCACCAGCGCCGCCTGCTGCCCGAGCACCCTCAGCACTCCGGGCAGGACGCGCCGCACGGCGTTGACGCCCGCGACGGGCAGCCCGAAGTTGACCTCGCCGAGCCGCCCGGACGACGTGCCGACGAGGGCGACGCCGACGACCCGGTCGCGGATCAGCTCGGGGTACTGGTCGGCCAGGGCCATGACCGTCATGCCGCCCATGGAGTGGCCGACGAGCACGATCGGCCCCTCGGGCACGGCCGCGTCGATCACGGCCTTGAGGTCGCGTCCGAGCTGGTCGATGGTGACGGGTGTGCCGTCGGCCTGGTCCATGCCGCGTCCGGAGCGGCCGTGGCTGCGCTGGTCCCAGTGCACGGTGCGCACGACCCCGCGCAGCGCGGCCCGCTGGAAGTGCCAGGAGTCCTGGTTGAGGCAGTAGCCGTGGCTGAAGACGACGGTGACGGGGGCTGGGGCCTTGCGCCCGAAGAGCCGCCGGCGGCGCGGGGCGGAGCCGCCCTCCGGCTCGATGTCGTCGACCTCGTAGTACAGCTCGGTGCCGTCGTCCGCGTGCGCCTTGCCCGGCGTGCCGCGCAGGGTGCCGTACGGGCCCGTCGAGTCGAGGGCGAGCCGGGCCTTCTTGCGCATGCCGCGGCCGACCGTCATCCGTTCGATCGCGACACCGGCGGCGGCACCCGCCGCCACCACGCCTACCGCGGCGCCGGCGATGCCGGCGATACGCCAGTTGCCGGCCGTGGAAGCCCCCGCGACGGCCTCCGCGGCCTCGGCGCCGCTCTCGCTCACGTCCCCGCCCCTCCTCGCCCCGGGCTCCGCTCCTGCTGCGGTACACCTGCCCAGGTTCACCCGTGTGGGTTACCCATTCTGTTCCGGGTTCACATTCACATAGACGCGCGGGACGCGGGTTCCGATCCGGGTCACGATTTCGTACGCGATGGTTCCGGCCGCCTGCGCCCAGTCCTCGGCGGTCGGCTCGCCCCGGTCTCCGGGGCCGAAGAGGATCACCTCCGTGCCGGGCGGCGGCTCGTCGCCGCCGAGATCGACCACGAACTGGTCCATGGCGATCCGGCCCGCGACCGTGCGGAGCTTGCCGTCCACCAGGACCGGGCCGGTCCCGGAGGCATGGCGCGGAACGCCGTCCGCGTAGCCGACGGGGACCAGGCCGAGGGTGGTGGCGCCGGGAGTGGTGTACAGGTGGCCGTAGCTGACGCCGTGGCCACCGGGGACCTTCTTCACCAGGGCGAGCGATGCCTTCAGCGTCATCACGGGGCGCAGCCCGAAGTCGGCCGGGGTGCCCATCTCCGGGCTGGGCGAGATGCCGTAGACCGCTACTCCCGTACGGACGAGGTCGAAGCGGGCCTCGGGCAGGGCCAGCGCGGCGGGCGAGTTGGCGATGTGGCGCACCTCAGGCCGTAGGCCCTGCTCCTCGGCGTACGCCACCATCTCGCGGAAGCGGGCGAGCTGCGCCTGGATCGAGGGGTGGCCGGGCTCGTCGGCACAGGCGAAGTGCGACCAGACACCGACGACGGTGATCAGGCCGTCGGCCTGGGCGCGCAGGGCCTCGGCGACGAGTTCGGGCCAGTCCCCGGGCTGGCAGCCGCCCCGCCCGAGACCGGTGTCGGCCTTGAGGTGGACACGGGCGGGCGCGCCGGCGGCGGCCGCCGCCTCGCGCAGCTCCCCGACGGCCCACAGGCCGCTCACGGACACGTCGACGTCGGCTTCGATCGCCCGGCGCCAGGGGCCGCCGGGGGTCCACAGCCAGCACATGACACGGCAGTCCAGCCCGGCCGCGCGCAGCGCGAGAGCCTCCTCGGGCGTGGCCGTGCCGAGCCATTCGGCTCCGGCCTCGACGGCCGCGCGGGCGCACGGCACCGCGCCGTGACCGTACGCGTCCGACTTGACCACGGCCATCAGCGCGGCACCGGACGCACGGGCGCGCAGCGTACGGACGTTCGCCCGCAGGGCCGCCAGATCAACCTCGGCACAGGCACGAAGGGAAGCAGTTTCGGAGAATCTCATCGCCCCCCAGTCTCTCAGAGCCCCCCGAGCCCCGTGATCACGCCGGGGGCGTGACGGCGATCGGCAGTTTCGTCCCATGTGCGGGAACGGGTGACAACGCCCTTCCGGGTGCCCGAGTGGAACGGATCTGCCGATCCCGGGTTTTGCTCAGTGCCGCACGTCCCGCCACGCCTCCGGAAGCGCGTTCGCCACGTCGTGCGCCCCCGCCGGCGCGCCGTCCGCCGCGTAGCGGCCCGCGAGGCCGTGCAGGTAGGCCGCCACGCTCCCGGCATCCCGCGCGGACAGGCCGGCCGCCAGCAGGGAGCCCGCCAGCCCGGACAGCACGTCCCCGCTCCCCGCGGTCGCCAGCCACGGCGTGCCCGTCGGGTTCACCCGTACCGGGCCGCCCCCCGGGTCCGCCACCAGCGTGGTGGAGCCCTTGAGGAGGACGGTCGCCCCGAACCGCGCCGCCAGCTCCCGCACCGCCGTGAGCCGGGCGCCCTCGACCTCCTCCCGCGACACCCCGAGCAGCGCGGCGGCCTCACCCGCGTGCGGGGTCATCAGCGTCGGCGCCTCACGTCCGCGTACGGCGTCCCGGTCGGCCAGTCGCAGCCCGTCCGCGTCGACGAGCACCGGCACGTCCGCCTCCAGCACCTCCGCCACGGCCGACGCGTCGTCCCCGGCGCCCGGCCCCACGACCCATGCCTGCACCCGCCCGGCCTTCGCGGGCCCCCGGTCGGAGACGAGGGTCTCCGGGAAGCGGGCGATCACGGCGCCCCCGGCCGGCCCCACGTACCGCACGGCCCCGGCCCCGCCCCGCAGCGCACCCGCCACCGCGAGCACGGCGGCGCCGGGGTAGCGCGCCGACCCGGCGGCGATGCCGACCACCCCGCGCCGGTACTTGTCGCTCTCGGCCACCGGCGCCGGCAGCAGGGCCGCCACGTCCGCGTGCTGCAACGCCTCCAGTTCGGCCTCCGCGGGCAGGTCGAGCCCGATGTCGACCAGGCGCACGGTTCCGGCGTGGTCCCTGGCCGGATCGACGAGCAGCGCCGGCTTGTGCGTACCGAAGGTGACGGTCACGTCGGCCCGTACCGCCGCACCCCGCACCTCGCCGCTGTCGGCCTCGACACCGCTGGGCAGGTCGACGGCCACCACGGCCGCGCGGGACCGCCCGGCGAGCGCGGCGAGCCGTGCGGCGTCCGGCCGGAGTCCGCCCTTGCCGCCGATCCCCACGATGCCGTCGAGGACGAGGTCGGCCCGCCGGATCCGCTCCTCGGCGGCCGTGGCGGGTTCGGGTCCGCCTCCGGGCACCACGGTGCCGCCCTCCCTCCGCAGGGCCGCGAGTCCTCCCTGGTGGGTCCGTTCGGGCGAGAGCAGCACCGCCGTGACCCCCGCCCCGCGCCGGGCCAGCCGCGCCCCGGCGTAGAGGGTGTCACCGCCGTTGTCCCCGCTTCCGACCAGCAGCACGACCCGGCTGCCGTACACCCGCCCCAGCAACCGGGCGCAGGCCGCGGCCAGTCCCGCGGCGGCGCGCTGCATCAGCGCCCCCTCCGGAAGCCGCGCCATGAGCGCGCGTTCGGCCGCCCTCACCGTCTCCACGCTGTACGCAGTACGCATACCGTGAGTCTCCCGCACCCGCGTACGCCGCGGGCGGACCTATCCCTCCGCCACGACCACCGCGGAGGCCACACCCGCGTCATGACTGAGCGACACGTGCCAGGACCGCACGCCGAGTTCCGCGGCGCGGACCGCGACCGTGCCCGTCACGCGCAGCCGCGGCTGCCCGCTGTCCTCGACGTAGACCTCGGCGTCGGTCCAGCGCAGCCCGATCGGCGCGCCCAGGGCCTTGGCCACCGCCTCCTTGGCGGCGAACCGCGCGGCCAGCGAGGCGACACCGCGCCGTTCGCCGCTGGGCAGTGACAACTCGCTCGGCAGGAACAGGCGGTCGGCCAGCCCGGGGGTACGCCGCAACGACGCCGCGAAGCGGTCGATCTCGGCCACGTCGATTCCGACCCCGATGATGCTCATACGGAGCACCCTATGGTCTGGCCGGCGCCCGCTGAGCGGCCGGCCGGGCCGGGCTCGGGATGCTGCGGGGCCCGTCGGGCAGATCGACGTCCGCCCTGTCGGCGCGGCCAAATATGCTGCCGCGCATGAGCGAGGTGGGCAGCGACGGCAGACGGGTCGTCGACGGGCGGTTCGAACTTCAGGCACGGCTCGGCAGCGGGGGGATGGGAACGGTCTGGCGCGCCAGAGACCTGGTGCTCGACCGGATCGTCGCCGTCAAGGAGGTCCGCCCGCCCGACCGGGACCTGGCCGAGTACGATCCGGACGCCGCGCGGATGCTGCGGGAACGGGTGCTCCGCGAGGCGAGGGCGCTGGCCAGGATCAACCACCCGAACGTGGTCACGATCCACCACATATTCGACGGCGGCGAGGGTTCCTACCCGTGGATCGTCATGGAGTACGTCAGCGGCGGCTCGCTGGCCGACCTCCTGGCCCGGGGGCCCATGGCTCCGCTGCAGGCGGCACGGATCGGCCTGGAGGTGCTGGCAGCGCTGCGCGCCGCCCACGACGTCGGCATCCAGCACCGGGACGTCAAACCCGCCAACGTGCTGATGCACCCCGACGGCCGCCCCGTGCTCACGGACTTCGGCATCGCGGCGATCCGTGACGCGACCGCGCTCACCGCCACCGGTTCGGTGATCGGAACGCCCGACTACATGGCTCCGGAGCGCGTCTCCGGCCGTGCCGACGGGCCGGCCTCGGACCTGTGGTCGCTGGCGATGATGCTGTACACGGCCGTCGAGGGCCACCACCCGCTGCGCCGCGGTACGACGCTGGCCACCCTCGCCGCCGTCCTCAACGACGAGGTACCGCCGCCGGTCAAGGCGGGACCGCTGAGAGACGTACTGACGCGGGTCCTCGTACGGGACCCGGCGGCGCGGCCGGACGCGGAGACGCTGGGCCGGATGCTGGCCGACGTGGCGGAGGGGCGGCAGGAGCCCACCACCTCCTACCAATTGCAGCCGCCGCCCGCCGGCAGCGCCACCGCCGTCCCGTCCACCCCGGTGGGTTTCGGGCCGCCCCCGGCGTTCCCGCCGCCGCAGGACGCCGTTCCCGCGCCGACGAAGGTGCCCGTGCCTCCGGTCCACCGGAGGCGTCGGGCTGCGATCCTCCTGCCCGTCGCCATGGCCGTGCTCGGCGGGATCCTGGTGTGGGCGCTGCTGCCGGGGGGCGGCACGGACGCCTCGGGCTCCGGCGGTGGGGCGACATCCCGCCCGACGGCGAGCGCACCGGCCGGCGGCGACCCGACGGCCCACGAGTCGCCGCAGACGGCGAAGACCACCGACCTGCTCACCCCGGACGGCATCCGCACCGCGATCAAGGCGTTCAAGAAGGAGACCGGCAGGGACCGCTTCGGCGACTTCACGGTGTATCCCGACTACGTCTCCGCGTATCTGATGGTCAAGGGCAGCAGCACCAAGTACGACACCTACACCTACCGCCCCGGCACGGGCGTGGAGAAGGGCATCATCCGCGGCACACTGTCCGGCGGGGACCAGCCGGTGAGCCTGGACGACTTCAACTGGGACAGGGTCCCCGCACTGCTCGCCGAGGCGAAGAAGAATCTCAAGGTCGACCACGTCAACTCCCGCTATCTGCTGCTCCGGCAGCCGAACAGCGTGTTCGACTCCCCGGCCGGCATGGCGGTGTACCTGAGCAACGCGTACTCCGAGAGCGGGTATCTCGAAGCGGACAAGCACGGCAAGGTGACCAGGGTGATGCCCTTCGGGGGCTGAGCCGCCCCCGGCAGCGCCGCCCGTCCGGGCGCCCCACGATCCGTCCGGCGCCCGCACGCCCGGCTCCCCCGCGACCAGATCGGCCTCCTGCGCCGCGGTGACGGCCCGGTCGAGGAAGCGGGTGAACATATCCGCGTCGGGGCACAGGTGGAGGCCCTGGTGGAGATGTTTCGGAGAACCCGGCCCCACACGTGCTCAGGACGCGCAGGACCGCCGCGGCCCGGGCCGCGAGGTACCTTGCGGTGAAGCCCGCGGCCCATCGCTCGGGGTGGTCCTGTTCCTCCCCGTCCATGCGGGCGTGTATCCCGGCCAGATCCTCCGGGGAAACAACTCCGCGCCGCCCGAGATCCTCCAGCCCGTTCCGGAAGTCGCCCGCCGCCTTCTCCTCGGGGATGTGCACCCACCCACATAGCCATCCGCGACTCCAAGACCCCGGCCAGGGCCGCCCTCTCCTTCCCGGCCGGTGCCCTCACCACCTTCGTCGAAGCCCTCAAGAACGCCCCCGCCCCCGGACAACGCCACCCCCCGAAACTGAGTCCCCTCATGTCACAGCTCCCTGCTAGCCTGCGGAGACTCGATCGATCCGTGCACAGCCGTGGTTCACATCCTCGCCCATGCCTGCACTTCTGGATCACCTTGCGCGCCCTGGGGGCCCGTCGGCGCGCCCCGCAGTCGAGACGTATCCGAACGCCAAGGGGGGCGGACGCATGAGCAGTACCACCAGGGGTAGAGCCGACGGCGAAGACGGCGGCAGAAGCGCCGGCTCGCCGGATCCGGTGACCGACCCGTTCGACGCCCTGCCGGGGCTCGCTCCGCTGCGCGCCGCCGCCCAGGCCGGCGACTGGGCGGCCACCCAGGACTTCTTCACCGGACTGGACTGCGTCGACAAGGTCTCCTTCGCCGTCGGCGCCCTCGCCGACATCGAAGGGACCGAAGGGTACCTGGAGAAGGCCGCCAAAGCCCTGCCCGGCGACCCGCTGCCGCGCACGCTGCTCGCCGAGCGGTACATCCGCATCGGCTGGGCGATCCGCAGCGGTGCCCGGGCCGAGCATGTCTCGCGGGACCAGTTCGACCAGTTCCACGCCTGGTTACGCAAGGCCGAGCAGACGCTGATCGAGGTCTGCGCGGAGCAGCCCGCGTACGCCCCCGCCTGGACCGCCCGGCTGCTGACCGCTCGGGGTCTGGAGCTGGGGCATTCCGAGGCCCGGCGCCGCTACGACCGGCTGTCGGCCCACCACCCGCACCACTTCCGCGCGCAGTCGCAGCTGCTGCAGCAGCTGTGCCCCAAGTGGAGCGGTTCCTGGGAGGACGCGCACGGCTTCGCCCGGGAGTGCGCGAGCGCCGCGCCGGACGGCTCGCACGCCGGGATCCTGGTCGCCGAGGCCCATATCGAACACTGGCTGGACCTGTCCGGAGCCGAGGGCACGCAATACATGCGGAACGTTTCGGTCCGCAACGACCTGCGGCACGCGGCCCAGGTGTCCGTGCTGCACCCGGACTACCGGCCGGGCTGGGACTGGATCAGGGGGCACAGCGCCTTCGCTCTGGCCTTCTCCCTCGGCGGTCACCTGGCGGACGCCGCCCGGCACTTCGCCGCCCTGGGCAGCACGGCCTCCACGTCCTCGTGGCAGTACCTGGGCGACTGGAAGAGCCAGTTCGTGAAATACCGCGCGGCCGCGCTGGCGACGCTCTGAGGGGGAGACGGACAGATGACCACACACGACGCGACCGTGAGACGCCCTGCCGCAGACCTCGCCGCCCTCGACGGCCTGATCACCCACACCACCGTCCAGGGCGTGCCCGTCCTCCACGCCCCGCGAACCGGCAGCGGCCCCGGCGAGATCATCGCCGGTCTCTTCTTCCGCGTGGGCCGCGCCGACGAGACCCTGGCAACATCGGGCATCACCCACCTCGTCGAACACCTCGCGCTGCACCGCCTGGGCGTGTCCGACGTGCACTTCAACGGCGCCACCGCGAACGCGTACACGCTCTTCCACGTGATCGGCGACGAGGACGAGGCCGTCGCGTACCTCAACGGGGTCTGCGCGGCCCTGCGCGACCTGCCGCTGGACCGCCTGGAGACGGAGAAGGAGATTCTCCGCACGGAGGCCGCGGGCCGTGCCAACGGCCCCAACTCCCAGCTGCCGCTGTGGCGTTACGGCGCCCAGGGCTACGGTCTGTCCAGCTATGACGAACTCGGCACCTGGAGCCTGACGGCCGATCAGGTGAGGCACTGGGCCGAGACCCGCTTCACCAGGGACAACGCCGTGCTGTGGATCACCGGTGACCACGTGCCGGACGGCCTGGACCTCACCCTGCCCGCGGGCAGCCGCATCCCGGCTCCGGCCGCGTCCAGCGCGCTGCCCGTCACGCCCGCCCACATCCGCGGCGACGCCGGCCACATCGTCTTCGACACCGTGCTGCGCCGCTCCGCCGCCGCCGCGCTCTTCGCCGACGTCCTGGGCCGCGCGCTGTTCCAGGACCTGCGCCAGGAGGGCGGCTACTCGTACACGGCGGAGGCCGACTACACGCCCCGCGACGCCGACTTCGCCACCCTCACCGCGTACGCCGACGCGTTGCCCGACAAGCAGGCAGCGGTGGTCGGCGGGTTCGTCGACACGCTCGCCCGGCTGCGTGCGGGCCGCATCGAACAGGCCGAACTGGATTCCGCGCGGGGCAAGATGCTCAAGCGGTACGACGCTCCCGACCTCGGTGCCGCCCTGCTGCCGTCGTACGCGCTCAGCCTGCTGCTCGGTCACCGGCTCCTGTCTCCCGAGCAGCACAAGACCGAGTTGGAGGCGGTCACGGTCGCGGACCTTCGCCGGGTCGCCCGTGAGGCATGGGACGGCGGGCTGTTCCAGGCGCCCGGCCGGGGCGCCGACTGGGCGGGCTTCACGCTCGCACCGCAGTACTCGTCGTCCTCGGTCACCGGCACCCGGCACCGGTCGCTGGAGGACGACGACGTCACGCTGGTCATCGGCGGCGAAGGCGTGAGCCTGCTGCTGCCGGGCGGCCCGGTCACCGTGCGGTACGACGCCTGCGCCGCCATGACGACCCGCCCCGACGGGGCCCGCGTCCTGACCGGCCTCGACGGTTTCCGTGTGGCGGTGGAGCCGACCATGTTCCGAAACGTCACGGCCGAGCGGATCGCGTCGCTGGACGCGGCCGTCCCCACCGCCGCGGTCGTCCCACTGCCGGCCCGGGCCCCGGAACGGATACCGCGGCCGCGCGAACGAGAGACGCCCGAGCAGAAGGCCGGGCGCGGTACCGGCAGGAAGGCGGCCGCCCGCAACTGGCCTCTCGGGCTGGTCCTGATGGTGGCGTTGGACGCGGTGTTCGGCCTGGGTCTTCTCTTCGCCGTCGTCTTTGCGTCCGACTCGGCCCACCCGGCGTGGAGTTACCTTCCCCGCGCGATCCTGCCGACCGCCGTGCTGGTCCACTACACCCGCCGGGCATACCGCCGCGCCAAGGGCGCCCGCAGTTGACCCCCGGGCCACCCCGGCCGCCGGCGCCCGGGCCGGGGTGACACCACGCCCGGAAGCACCGCTACTCCACCGTCACCGACTTCGCCAGGTTCCGCGGCTGGTCCACCTCGTTGCCCCGGGCCGTGGCCAGTTCGCAGGCGAAGACCTGGAGCGGCACGGTCGCGACGAGCGGCTGGAGCAGCGTCGGCGTCGCCGGGATGCGGATCAGATGGTCGGCGTACGGGGCGACCGCCTCGTCGCCCTCCTCCGCGATCACGATCGTGCGCGCGCCCCTCGCCCGGATCTCCTGGATGTTGGACACGATCTTGTCGTGCAGGACCGAGCGCCCGCGCGGTGACGGCGCCACCACGACGACCGGCAGGTCCTGCTCGATCAGGGCGATCGGGCCGTGCTTCAGTTCGCCCGCCGCGAAGCCCTCGGCGTGCATGTACGCCAGCTCCTTGAGCTTGAGGGCGCCTTCGAGCGCCACCGGGTAGCCCACGTGCCGGCCCAGGAACAGCACCGTGTTCTTGGCGGCGAGTGAGCGCGCGAGGTCCCGTACCGGCTCCATCGTCTCCAGGACGCGCTCGACCTCGCAGGAGATCTTCGACAGGTCGCGGATGACCGCCTGGATCTCGTCGCCCCACTTGGTGCCGCGCACCTGGCCCAGGTACAGGGCCACCAGGTAGCAGGCGACGAGCTGCGTCAGGAACGCCTTGGTCGAGGCGACCGCGACCTCGGGACCGGCGTGCGTGTACAGCACGGCGTCCGACTCGCGCGGGATCGTCGACCCGTTGGTGTTGCAGATCGCCAGTACCTTCGAGCCCTGCTCGCGGGCGTGCCGGAGCGCCATCAGCGTGTCCATGGTCTCGCCGGACTGCGAGATGGCGATGACGAGCGTGCGCGGATCGAGGATGGGGTCCCGGTAGCGGAACTCGCTGGCCAGCTCCACCTCGCAGGGGATCCGCGTCCAGTGCTCGATCGCGTACTTGGCGATCAGTCCGGCGTGGAAGGCGGTCCCGCAGGCCACGATCACGACCTTGTCGACCTCGCGCAGCTCGGCCGCGGAGATCCGCAGCTCGTCGAGCGTGAGGGAACCGGCCGCGTCGATCCGGCCCAGGAGCGTGTCGGCGACCGCCTTGGGCTGCTCGGCGATCTCCTTGAGCATGAAGTAGTCGTAGCCGCCCTTCTCGGCGGCCGAGGCGTCCCAGTCGACGTGGTACGAGCGGACGTCGGCGGAACGGCCGTCGAAGCCCGTGACGGTCACACCCTCCCGGCGCAGCTCCACCACCTGGTCCTGGCCCAGTTCGATCGCCGAGCGGGTGTGCGCGATGAACGCGGCCACGTCCGAGGCGAGGAACGCCTCGCCCTCGCCGACGCCCACCACGAGCGGCGAGTTCCGCCGTGCGCCCACGACCACGTCCGGGTCGTCGGCGTGGACCGCCACCAGCGTGAACGCGCCCTCCAGCCGCCGGCACACCAGCCGCATCGCCTCCGCGAGGTCCGCGGTCGCGGAGAACTCCTCGGCCAGCAGATGCGCGACGACCTCGGTGTCCGTCTCGGACGCGAGGGTGTGGCCGCGCTCCTCCAGTTCGGCCCGCAGCACGGCGAAGTTCTCGATGATCCCGTTGTGGACCACGGCGACGCGGCCCGCGTTGTCGAGGTGCGGATGGGCGTTCGCGTCGGTCGGGCCGCCGTGGGTCGCCCACCGGGTGTGCCCGATGCCGGTGCTGCCGGCCGGCAGTGGCCGGTCGACCAGTTCCTTCTCCAGGTTGACCAGCTTGCCGGCCTTCTTGGCCGCGGCCAGGCCCCCGTCCGCGAGTACGGCGACGCCCGCCGAGTCGTAGCCCCGGTACTCCAGCCGCTTCAGTCCCGCCACGACCACGTCGAGCGCCGACTGCGGTCCCACGTATCCCACAATTCCGCACATGCCCGGCAGCCTACGTGCCTGGCGGCGCCCGAAACCGCCGCCGCGTGCCCGAAATCGGAAATTCCCACCGGGGTACGAAGGTGTCCGGACGCCGGTCCCGCCTCCGGCTCGGACGCCGGAACCGGGACCAGGACCGGCATCGGCTCCGGCTCCGGCTCCGGCTCGGGTTCGGACGCCGGCCCCGGCATCGGTTCCGGCTCCGGCTCTGACTCGGGTTCGGACGCCAGTCCCGGCATCGGCTCCGGCTCCGGCTCCGGCTCGGGTTCGGACGCCGGCCCCGGCATCGGTTCCGGCTCGGACGCCGGTCCCACCTCAGGCTCGGTTCCCACTCCGGCCCGGCCACCGGTTCGGGCCCGGCCCGGCGGATCGGATGCCGGCCCGACCACCAGCCTCAGCAACGGTCCAACTCCCAGCCCCACCAACGCTTCGAGCGCGGCTTCCGGCGCCGGCCCAGGCGTACGGTCCGGCCGCGGCCCCCGCCCGCACCCCGGCGCGGCCGGAGCAGCGGCGCCCGGCGACCAGCCGGAGTGGGCGACCAACAGGTCGGGCAGCCGGCCGGGGCCGGCGACCAACCGGAGCCGGCGGCCAGCCCGGAGCCAGCGATCAGCCCAGTTTCGCGAGCTGTGCCTGGAGGATCTGCGTGGGGAAGGAGAAGTCCTCGCCGGTGGCGGCCGAGGCGAAGTTGACGGCGGGGATGAGGACGAGGGTGGCGCCCTTGCGGGCTGCCACGGCCTTGACCGGCATCTTCACGTCGTCCTCGGCGTCCACGAGCAGCGTCACGGCGAGCGCCTCGTCCGCTCCCTCGGGCGCCTGGGTCGTCGTCACCTTGAGGATCTTGGTCTTCTCGCCCGCCGCGGTGTAGGTGAAGCCGCCGGCACACTTCCCGGCGGCCGCGGTCAGGTCCTTCATCACCTGCTCGGCCCCGCCGTTCTCGTAGGACGCCAGGGTCAGCTGGACCTTCGCCACGTCGACGGCCGCGAGCATGGCGTCCGCGTCGGAGGCGCCCGCCGCGGGCTTCTTCGGGGTATCGCTCCAGGCACGCTTGGCCGTGGCGGCGGGCTTGCCCACGTAACTGCCGGTCTGCAGGAGCGCGAGCGGCGTGCAGGCCGCGTCGTCCGCCGTCACCTTGTCCTGCGCGATGTCGTCCTTCGCGGGCACCTTGGTGACGACGGTGCCGCTCTTGACGTCCTGCTGCGTGAGCGCGGCCTTCTCCAGGTCGGCGGACGTCAGGGCCTTGGCGGGCGCCGCGGATGCGGTCGCGGTCGCGGTGGCGCCGGCCTGGGCGCCCTTGCCGTCACCGGCCTTGTCCCCGTCGTCGGAGGAGCCGCCGCAGGCGGTGACGAGGAGGGCGAAAGTGGCGGCGGAGGCGGCGAGGGCCGCGCGGCGGACGGCGATGGATCTCACAGGTGAACGCTCTCTTTTCTTCGGCTGGCCGCGGCGACTCCCTCGGCTTTGCTCGGACTTTACGCGATCATGCCACTGGTGTTGATCATGGATAAGACGGTCGGTACCCAACCGTGACAGCGCCGTGATCCGCAGGGCCCGGGGCCGTCCGGCGTGACGGACTCCACCCGCCATCCGGGGCGAACTCCGTTAACAATGGACTGTGATCTCTCCGGTCTCCTCGATGCCCCGGAGCGCCCACCGGTCCCGGCCGGAGGCGACTCCCTACGTCGACCTCACCCGTGCCGAGTGGAGCGCGCTGCGCGACAAAACGCCGCTGCCGCTGACCGCCGAGGAGGTCGAGAAGCTGCGCGGTCTGGGCGATGTCATCGACCTAGACGAGGTGCGGGACATCTATCTGCCGCTGTCCCGGCTCCTGAACCTGTACGTGAAGGCGACGAACGGGCTCAGGGACGCCCTGAACACCTTCCTGGGCGAGCGGCGCTCCCAGTCCGGCACCCCGTTCGTGATA
This sequence comes from Streptomyces caeni, assembly GCF_042678285.1. NCBI lineage: Bacteria > Bacillati > Actinomycetota > Actinomycetes > Kitasatosporales > Streptomycetaceae > Streptomyces > Streptomyces caeni. Next base: position 110,404 of record NZ_JBHUDX010000028.1, on the reverse strand, counting down.
GGCGTCGCGGGGTCCGTGGCGGTGGGCAAGTCCACCGCCGCCCGCCTCCTGCAGGCCCTTCTCTCCCGCTGGCCCGAGCACCCGCGTGTGGAACTGGTCACCACGGACGGCTTCCTGCTGCCCACCAAGGAGTTGCAGGCCCGCGGGCTGATGTCGCGGAAAGGTTTCCCCGAGTCGTACGACCGCCGTGCGCTCACCCGTTTCGTCGCCGACATCAAGGCCGGCAAGGACGAGGTGACGGCCCCCGTCTACTCACACCTGATCTACGACATCCTCCCGGACCGGAAGCTCACGGTCCGGCGCCCGGACATCCTGATCGTCGAGGGCCTGAACGTGCTCCAGCCCGCCCTCCCCGGCAAGGACGGCCGCACCCGCGTGGGTCTCGCGGACTACTTCGACTTCAGCGTGTACGTCGACGCCCGTCCCGAGGACATCGAGCGCTGGTATCTGAGCCGGTTCAGGAAGCTCCGGCAGACCGCCTTCCAGGACCCGTCGTCGTACTTCCGCAAGTACACCCAGGTCTCCGAGGAGGAGGCGCTGGACTACGCCCGCACGATGTGGCGGACCATCAACGAGCCCAACCTGCTGCAGAACGTGGCCCCGACCCGGGGCCGCGCCACCCTGGTCCTGCGCAAGGGCCCGGACCACAAGGTGCAGCGGCTGAGCCTGCGCAAGCTGTGAGCGGGTCCCGTCACGGCATCCCGGTGAACTCCGCAACAGGACGGGTGAAGGAGTCCTCCACCAACTGCTGGTGCTCAGGGTCCACCTGAGGCGTGCTCTCGGGCCGGGGGTGCGGGGTGCTCAGCTCCTTGGCGATCGTCGCGCCCCAGTCCGTTCCCGCGGTGCCGCCGGCGGCACCCTGTCCCGCAGGCGATGAGCCGGTTCCCCGCGTGGCGGACCCCCCGCCCCGTGCCCGTTCCGCTCGCGCCCGTGCCGCGGCCAGTTCGGCTTCAAGCACAGCCCGTCGCACGGCCACCTCGTAGGCCGACGCGCGCTGCGCCTCCCATGCGGCCAGTTCCTGGGCGCGCGCCTGTGCCGCCACGGCCACGGCCGCTTTGCCCTGGTCCCAGGACACCGCGGTGGCGGCCGCGGAACCGGCGGCGTCGGCCGTGCCGCACGTCGCGGCCCACACCAGCATGAGGGCCGCCGCCGTCCGCCGTCCGCTTCCACTCGCCCACGACACGCTTCGCCTCGTCACAGGACGGAACAGTAGCGTCCGCAGATCTCCTGGTGATCACGGCCGCGTTCACCTCACGCGGCCGCTCCCGCCGTACGACCGGGGCCGCGGCCAGAACCGGGACCGGGGCCGGGGCCGGGGCCGGGGCCGGGGCCGGGGCCGGGGCCGGAACCGGGGCCAGGACCGGAACCGGGGCCAGGGCCAGGGACCGGGGCCAGGACCGGAACCGGGGCCAGGGCCAGGGCCGGGACCGGGACCAGGGCCGGAACCGCAACCGGGGCCGGGACCGGGACCAGGGCCGGGACCAGGGCCGGGACCGGGGCCGGGACCGGGGCCGGGACCAGGGCCGGGACCAGGGCCGGGACCAGGGCCGGGACCGGGGCCGGGACCGGGGCCGGGGCCGGGGCCGGGGCCGGGGCCGGGGCCGGCAACGGTGTACCCCAGCGCGCAACCCTGCATCACACTGGTCGGCGCACAAGGCCCCGTCACAGCAGCCCGGCCCCGGCCGTTCGGTCCGATCAGCCGAGCGCGGACTTCACCACGTCGGCGAGCCGCCCCGCGACCGACCTGGCCTGGTCGATGTCGGCGGCCTCGACCATCACCCGCACCAGCGGCTCGGTGCCCGAGGGCCGCAGCAGGATCCGCCCGGTGGAGCCGAGCTCCCGCTCGGCCTCGGCGACGGCGGCGGCCAGGTCCGCGGACGACGCGACACGGGACTTGTCGACGTCCGGCACGTTCACAAGGACCTGCGGCAGCCGCTCCATCACGGACGCGAGGTCCCTGAGCGTCCGGCCGGTCTCGGCCACCCGTGCAGCCAGCAGCAGGCCGGTCAGCGTGCCGTCGCCGGTGGTGGCGTGGTCGAGGGCGATGACATGGCCGGACTGCTCACCGCCGAGGGTGTAGCCCTTGTCCTTCATCTCCTCCAGGACGTACCGGTCGCCGACGGCGGTCTGCACGAGCTTGAGCCCCTCGCGCTCCAGGGCGAGCTTGAAGCCGAGGTTCGACATGACGGTCGCGACGACGGTGTCGGAGCGCAGCACGGAACGCTCCCGCATCGCCAGCGCGAGCACGGCCAGGATCTGGTCGCCGTCCACCTCCTCACCCGTGTGGTCCACGGCGAGGCAGCGGTCGGCGTCGCCGTCGTGCGCGATGCCGAGGTCGGCGCCGTGCTCGACGACGGCGGCGCGCAGCCGGTCCAGGTGGGTGGAGCCGCAGCCGTCGTTGATGTTGAGCCCGTCCGGCTCGGCGCCGATCGTGACGACCCGCGCGCCCGCGCGGGTGAACGCCTCGGGCGAGACCCGGGCGGCGGCGCCGTGCGCCTCGTCGAGGACGATCCTGAGCCCGTCGAGCCGGTTCGGGAGGGCGTCCAGGAGGTGGGCCACGTACTGGTCGAAGCCCTCGTCGTACGCCTTCACCCGGCCCACCCCGGAGCCCGTGGGCCGGTCCCAGGGGGCGCCGGTGCGGTGCTCCTCGTACACGGCCTCGATCCGGTCCTCCAGTTCGTCGGCGAGCTTGTGCCCGCCGCGGGCGAAGAACTTGATGCCGTTGTCGGGCATGGCGTTGTGGCTGGCGGAGAGCATCACACCGAGGTCGGCGCCGAGCGCGCCGGTCAGGTGGGCGACGGCCGGGGTGGGCAGCACGCCGACGCGCAGCACGTCCACTCCGGCGCTGGCCAGACCGGCGACCACGGCGGCCTCCAGGAACTCCCCGGACGCACGGGGGTCCCGCCCGACGACCGCCCTCGGCCGGTGGCCCTCGAACGTGCCCGCCTCGGCAAGCACGTGGGCCGCCGCCACGGAGAGCCCGAGTGCCATCTCGGCCGTCAGGTCCGCGTTGGCGACACCGCGCACGCCGTCCGTGCCGAAGAGTCGTCCCACTGTCTGTCCTCCGAACTTGCTGCGAATGTGCGGCTCATGCCGAGTGTCCGGAGAGCGACCGGTTACGTATATGGGTCGCCCGGACCTCGCCTTCAGGACCTATCCCCGGTCCCCGCCACGGGACTGCCGGAATTGCTCCATAAGCCCGTGTTAAGCAACCATCCCCCGTAAACGAACCGCCCCGGCGGCACAGAGCGTGCAGCCGGGGCGATACGGGCTTGCGGCAGGCGCGGACGCCTGCGACCAGTGGACGCGTCAGCGCTTGCTGTACTGCGGCGCCTTGCGGGCCTTCTTCAGACCGGCCTTCTTGCGCTCGACCGCACGGTCGTCGCGGCGCAGGAAGCCCGCCTTCTTCAGCGGGCCGCGGTTGTTGTCGACGTCCGCCTCGTTCAGCGCGCGGGCGACACCGAGACGGAGCGCACCGGCCTGGCCGGAGACACCGCCACCGGCGATGCGGGCGATGACGTCGTAGCGGCCCTCGAGCTCGAGCACCTTGAAGGGCTCGTTCACTTCCTGCTGGTGCACCTTGTTCGGGAAGTAGTCCTCGAGGGTGCGACCGTTGATCTTCCACTTGCCGGAGCCCGGAACGATCCGGACGCGGGCGATGGCGTTCTTGCGGCGGCCCAGGCCGGCGGCGGGCTGGGCCTCACCGAAGTGGGAGGCGAGGGACTCGGAGGTGTACTCACCCTCCAGCGGGACCTCGGTCTCGGTGGTGTAGCTGTCGATGTCAAGCTCTTCGAGCGGCTGCTCGGCAGTGGTCTCGGCCACGATGCTCCTCAGATTCTCTTCGGTCTTAGGGGGTGGCCGGACTTACTGCGCGACCTGGCTGATCTCGTACGGCACCGGCTGCTGGGCGGCGTGCGGGTGCTGGTCGCCCGAGTAGACCTTCAGCTTCGAGAGCATCTGACGGCCCAGGGAGTTCTTGGGGAGCATGCCCTTGACGGCCTTCTCCACGGCCTTCTCCGGGTTCTTCGCCAGCAGGTCGTCGTAGCGGACCGAGCGCAGACCGCCCGGGTAACCGGAGTGGCGGTACGCCATCTTCTGGGTCCGCTTGTTGCCGGACAGGTGGACCTTGTCCGCGTTGATGATGATGACGAAGTCGCCGGTGTCCACGTGGGGCGCGTAGATCGGCTTGTGCTTGCCGCGCAGAAGTGTGGCGGCGGTGGTGGCCAGACGGCCCAGGACGACGTCCTGAGCGTCGATGACGTGCCACTGACGCGTCACATCGCCGGGCTTGGGGCTGTACGTACGCACGGTTCGTAGCCTTCGCTTCTTCAGTGAGGTTCCTGACAAGGTCACCGAAGACGATCACGACAGCCCTGACCGCACCGCGGTGACGCAAACCGCGTGCTGGTCGCTGGTCATCGGCCCGGTGGACCGGTGTAAGGGCCCCTCACGTGAGAATGAGCAAGCCAATACACATAACGAACAGCCAGGATAACGGGGGCGCCCGGACGGGTCAAAACGGCGGTGCCGCCGCCCCGCGGGCGCCCCGGGGGGTCACCGCGTGTACCCGGCCGCGGAGGAGAGGTGCCGGCGAACAGGACGGCCCCGGCCCGGACGGCCGCACGCGGGCGGAGGGGGAGATTCCAGCACAGGCCCCGCAAAGCCCCGGCTCCCCCGGTTTCCCGGCTCTCCGGGCCGGCACAAGGCGCCCCGTGCCCCGTCTAAGATGCGCCGCATGAGTTATGGGCAGGGGGAGCCCCAGTGGGATCCCTGGAAACCGAGTTCCCAGCAGTCACCGTGGGGAAGCCAGAGCGGCACCCCGGACTGGGCCGCGCTCGCCGAGGCCTCGGAGGCACGCAACAGGCGCCGCCGCCTGCTGCTGATCCTGGGCGGCGCCCTGGCCACGGTCGCGGTGGGCACCGCCGTCGCCGTGGCGGTCGTGTCCGCGAACGGCGACGCCCAGGCGTCGAACAAACCCACCCGTGACCTGCCCGGCACGGCGGACATCCCCAGCCAGAGTGCCGACGCCGATCCGTCGTTCGCGCCGACCTCGGCCCCTCCCCCGCTGGACCCGATGGACTTCATCTCCAGCGCGGCGAAGGACACCGCCCCCATCAGCGCGAACACGCTCTTCCCGGGCACCCAGCTGACCATGGACACGAACGTCTACAAGAAAGGCCCCACCGCCTCCACGACGAAGTGCGCGTCGGCCGTGCGCGGGACGCTGCCCGCGGTGCTCACCAAGAACGGCTGCACCCGCGTCATGCGCGCCACGTACACCAAGGACGGCGTCGCGGTGACGGTCGGCGTGGCCCTCTTCGACACCGCGGCCCAGGCGACGAAGGCCAAGCAGCAGGCGGACGGCAAGAGCATCCTCGCCTCGCTGACCGGTCAGGGCGTGCCCACGTTCTGCCGTACGGCGATCTGCCGCTCCACCACCAACTCCTACGGCCGCTACGCGTACTTCACGCTCGCCGGCTTCACCGACGGCAAGGACGTGACGGTCAAGGACGCGAAGGTCTTCGCGGCCGGCGACGACCTGGCGGAGTTCGCGTTCCGCCAGATCCGCCGCCGCGGCGAGGCCCAGGCGTCGGCGGCGTCCAACCGGTAGCCGGGGCCCGTGCTCCCGGCGGCGCGGGCGTTCCGTTCAGAAGTCCGCGTCGCCCGCGTGGGCGACGCCCTGCGCCTCCTTCTTCACCGGCGCGCCCTGCACGTACTGGAGGAGGCATCCGGAAGCACCACCGCGGCGAACAGCCGCTTGCCGTAGAGGATCACCAGCCGCTGCATGGCCTCGGTGTCCGCGCAGGTCAGTGCCGTGACGCCTACGACCACAGCGCTCCACGGAGAGCACGCCCGGGTCCGGCGGGGCGTCGTACATGCCCTGCAGGACGATCTGCCACTCAGCAGCAGCCCGTGGCCGCTCCCGGCAGGGACCGCTTGTTCCGTGCCTCCCTGCTCCGGGCGGCCAGCAGCTCGTCGGCCGGGTAACCGACCTCCTCCAGCGTCAGCCCGTGCGGCCGTACGACGTGCACGGCCGAGTCCCGTACGCCGGCGTCCAGCACCTTTCCCGGCCAGTCGGGCGCGCGGTGCCCGTCCCCCACGAACAGCAGCGCCCCGATCAGCGACCGCACCATGTTGTGGCAGAAGGCGTCCGCGCGGACGGTGGCGGTGATGATCCCGTCGCCGCCGCGCACCAGGCTCAGCTCCTGGAGCGTACGGATCGTGGTGGCCCCCTCGCGCCGCTTGCAGTAGGCGGCGAAGTCGTGCTCGCCGATCAGCCGCCGGGCCGCCTCGTTCATGGCGTCGACGTCGAGCGGCCAGTCGTGCCACAGCACATGGCCTCGCAGCAGGGGGTCGACCCCGCCCGGGTTGTCGGTGACCCGGTACGCGTACCGCCGCCAGACCGCGGAGAAACGGGCGTCGAAACCGCTGGGCGCCTCCCTGAGGGCCCACACCCGCACGTCCTTGGGCAGGCGCCCGGCGAGCCGCTTCAGCAGCTTCCCGTGGTGTTCCGCCCACACCTCCCGTGGCAGATCGACATGGGCGACCTGTCCCCGAGCGTGCACCCCGGCGTCGGTGCGCCCGGCCACGGTCAGCTCACAGGCCGCGTCCCGGGTCCGGGTGACGGTGCGCAGGGCGTCCTCGATCTCCGCCTGGACGGTCCGTCGGCCACCCGCCTGCTTGGCCCAGCCGTGGAAGCCGCTGCCGTCGTAGGAGAGGTCGAGGCGGACGCGGATGTCACCGGGCTGTACTTCGTCACTCACGTCGAGATCCTCTCAGGTACGCGAAAGCGGGCCCGTCCCGAGGGACGGACCCGCTCAGCGTTCGGCGGTGCCTCAGGCGTCCTCGGACTCCACGGCGGCCTCCGCGGCCGGAGCCTCGGTGGCCTCCTCCGCCTTGGCGGTCTCGGTCTCCTTGACGGCGCGCTTGGTCGCCGCCTCGGCCTCGCCGACGGCCTTCTGCTGCACCGTCAGCGCCTCGACCAGCTCGATGACGGCCATGGGCGCGTTGTCGCCACGGCGGTTGCCGATCTTGGTGATGCGGGTGTAACCACCGGGCCGGTTCTCGTAGCGCGGGCCGATCTCGGTGAAGAGCGTGTGGACGATGCTCTTGTCCGTGATGACCTGGAGCACCTGGCGGCGGTTGTGAAGGTCGCCCTTCTTCGCCTTGGTGATCAGACGCTCCGCGTACGGGCGCAGGCGGCGGGCCTTCGCCTCGGTGGTGGTGATACGGCCGTGCTCGAACAGCGACTTCGCGAGGTTCGCGAGGAGCAGCTTCTCGTGCGCGGCACTGCCGCCCATACGGGCACCCTTGGTGGGCTTCGGCATCGTGTTTCTCCTAGGTGTCTGCCCCGGCCGTGTCAGGTACCGGAGTCAGTATCCGAGCGGGCGGTCGCCCGTCGGAGATCCGGGCGAACCCGGAGGTCTGGCGGCGGGGTGCACCCCGCGGGTGCGGGACACGGCCCGCATGGGCGGGGCCGCGGCCCCGCCGTCCCCCCGGCCCGGAAGCCGGAGGCGTCGGGCACCGTCCCCCACCTCCCGGCCGGACGGCCGGTACATGAGGAACGGCCCCGTCCCGGCCCGAAAGCCGGAGTACAGGCAGCGCGCTCCCTGCCCGTTGGGCCGGGGCCGGAGGACCGGGCACGCCGCCCCGCGCCGTTCCGGCCCGAGAGCCGGGTTTCCGGGACCGAGGTCCCAGGGCCCGGGGGCGCAGCCCCGGAGAATCGTCCCGGCGAGGCGGGGAAACCCCGCGCCCCGCCGGTGGCGATCAGTACTGCTCGGTCTCGACGAACCCGGCGTCCGCGTCGTCGTCGGCGCCGAAGGCGTCCGCGGCGGCGGTCGGGTCGAATCCGGGCGGGCTGTCCTTCAGGGCCAGGCCCATGCCGGCCAGCTTCGCCTTGACCTCGTCGATGGACTTCGCGCCGAAGTTGCGGATGTCCAGCAGGTCCGCCTCGGAGCGGGCCACGAGTTCGCCCACCGAGTGGATGCCCTCGCGCTTGAGGCAGTTGTAGGAGCGGACGGTGAGCTCCAGCTCCTCGATCGGCAGCGCCAGGTCGGCGGCGAGGGCGGCGTCCGTCGGGGACGGACCCATGTCGATGCCCTCGGCGTCGATGTTCAGCTCGCGGGCGAGGCCGAACAGCTCGACCAGGGTCTTGCCCGCCGACGCCATGGCGTCACGCGGACGCATGGCCTGCTTGGTCTCGACGTCGACGATCAGCTTGTCGAAGTCGGTGCGCTGCTCGACACGGGTCGCCTCGACCTTGTAGGTGACCTTGAGAACCGGCGAGTAGATCGAGTCGACCGGGATACGGCCGATCTCCTGGCCCACCTGCTTGTTCTGCACGGCGGAGACATAACCGCGACCGCGCTCGACGGTCAGCTCCATCTCCAGCTTGCCCTTGCCGTTGAGCGTGGCGAGGACGAGGTCGGGGTTGTGCACCTCGACACCGGCCGGGGGCGCGATGTCGGCGGCGGTGACGAGACCCGGGCCCTGCTTGCGCAGGTACATCACGACCGGCTCGTCGTGCTCGGAGGAGACGACCAGCTGCTTGATGTTGAGGATCAGGTCGGTGACGTCCTCCTTGACGCCCGGCACGGTGGTGAACTCGTGCAGAACGCCGTCGATGCGGATGGACGTGACCGCCGCACCCGGGATCGAGGAGAGGAGCGTACGACGCAGGGAGTTGCCGAGGGTGTAGCCGAAGCCCGGCTCCAGCGGCTCGATCACGAACCGGGAGCGGAACTCGTCGACGACCTCTTCGGTCAACGAGGGACGCTGAGCGATCAGCATGTGTGGATCAGATCCTTCAGTCGTGGGCGCCCGCTATATGACGCCCGACGGACCGCACCGAAAGAGTGCGGGTACTGCAAGGGTACGGGCGGTACGACCCGAACACGGAGCGTACCGCCCGAATCCTGCCAGGCAGGCCGTGCCTCAGACGCGGCGGCGCTTCGGCGGACGGCAGCCGTTGTGCGGGGTCGGGGTGACGTCCTGGATGGAACCGACCTCCAGGCCCGTGGCCTGGAGGGAACGGATCGCGGTCTCACGACCGGAACCCGGGCCCTTCACGAAGACGTCGACCTTGCGCATGCCGTGCTCCTGGGCACGGCGCGCGGCCGACTCGGCGGCCATCTGCGCGGCGAACGGCGTGGACTTCCGGGAGCCCTTGAAGCCGACGTGGCCGGCGGAGGCCCAGGAGATCACGTTGCCGGACGGGTCCGTGATCGAGACGATCGTGTTGTTGAACGTGCTCTTGATGTGCGCGTGGCCGTGAGCGACGTTCTTCTTTTCCTTGCGGCGCACCTTCTTGGCAGCGCCCTGACGTCCCTTGGGGGGCATCCTCTATCTCCTAGGGAGGTGGTCGGTCCTACAGCGAAGACCGTGGACAGATGTCCGCTGCGGACTACTTCTTGCCCGGCTTCTTCTTGCCGGCGATGGCGCGACGCGGACCCTTGCGGGTGCGAGCGTTGGTGCTGGTGCGCTGGCCGCGGACGGGAAGACCGCGACGGTGCCGCAGGCCCTGGTAGCAGCCGATCTCGACCTTGCGGCGGATGTCGGCCTGGATCTCGCGACGGAGGTCACCCTCGGTCTTGATGTTGTTGTCGACGTACTCGCGGATCGCGATCAGCTGCTCCTCGGAGAGGTCACGAACACGGGTGTTCGGGTCCACACCGGTGGCGGCCAGCGTCTGCTGGGAGAGGGTCCGGCCGATGCCGAACACATAGGTCAGGGCGACCTCCACGCGCTTGTCGCGCGGGATGTCAACACCGGAAACGCGTGCCATTCAATGGCTCCAGTTGATCTTCGGAGGTCTTCCGCAGAACCGTTTCCCAGCCGCCGTACGAGGTACGGACTGGGTCCCCGGCCTCCGGACCGGGGGTGTCAGACCTGACGGATCAGGCCCGGGCCCTGCGTATGAACATGTTGCTCGCGTCGCGCGAATCCCTGCGAGTCGCAGAGGGTGCGGTCGTGCGTCAGCCCTGGCGCTGCTTGTGGCGCGGGTTCTCGCAGATGACCATGACCCGGCCGTGACGGCGGATCACCCTGCACTTGTCGCAGATCTTCTTGACGCTCGGCTTGACCTTCATGGGATGTGAGGTTCTCCGGGTCAGTGCCACCACCCCGTGAAGACGGGGCAAGGGCAAGATCTACTTGTACCGGTAGACGATCCGGCCACGCGTCAGGTCGTACGGAGACAGCTCCACCACGACCCGGTCGTCAGGGAGGATGCGGATGTAGTGCATGCGCATCTTGCCGCTGATGTGTGCCAGGACCTGGTGGCCGTTCTGGAGCTCGACCTTGAACATGGCGTTCGGCAGAGACTCGACGACAGTGCCCTCGATCTCGATGGCACCTTGCTTCTTGGCCACGCTTCGCCCTTCGAATCGACTACCTTGATCGGTCGCGCGCCCCGCATGCGGACATGCGAATGCACGAGAGCCGACGAGTCAGTCTACGCCAGGGCCCCCGGAAAGACGAATCGAGGAAGCCTGCCCCGAGCCCGGGATCACTATGCAAGGGGGTCGGGAGCGGCCGTGACCCCGTACTCGGCGAGCTTGGCCCTGCCGCCGTCGGGCGCGGTGAGGACCAGTGGGCCCCGCTCGGTCAGCGCGACGGAGTGCTCCCAGTGCGAGGACCAGGTGCCGTCGGTGGTGATGACGGTCCAGTCGTCCTGGAGGACCCGTGTCTTCGGCGTCCCGAGCGACACCATCGGCTCGATGGCGAGGCAGAACCCGGGCACCAGCTTCGGCCCCTTGCCGCGCCGCCGGTCCACGTAGTTCAGCAGGTGGGGGTCCATGTGCATCTCGGTGCCGATGCCGTGCCCGCCGTAGTCCTCGACGATCCCGTACCGCCCGCCGCCCGGCTTCGGCTGCCGGCGGATGTACGTCTCGACGGCCCGCGAGATGTCGACCAGCCGGTTGCCCTGCCGCATAGCAGCGATGCCGGCCCACATGGACTCCTCGGTCACCCGGGACAGCTCGACCAGCTCCGGAGCGTGACCGGACCCCACGAACGCGGTGAAGGCGGCGTCGCCGTGCCAGCCGTCCACGATCGCGCCCGCGTCGATGGAGATGATGTCGCCGTCCTTGAGGACGACCTCGGCGGACGGGATGCCGTGCACCACGACCTCGTTCACCGACGTGCAGATGGTGGCGGGGAAGCCGCCGTACCCCAGGAAGTTCGACTTCGCCCCGTGCTCGTCGAGCACCTTGCGCGCGACCTCGTCCAGGTCCTTCGTCGTGGCACCCGGCACGGCAGCCTCGCGCGTGGCCGCGTGCACGGCCGCGACCACCAGCCCGGCCTCACGCATCTTGGCGATCTGCTCGGGGGTCTTGATCTGCACCATGGGGGCTGCGGCCTTTCTGGACCGGAGGGGGACGGACTACAACAACGATACGGGCGGACGGGCGTTCCCCCTCCGCCCACGGCTCGGCCGCGGTTCCCTCGGGGAACCGCGGCCTGAGAGCGGCGGTGATGCCGACGTACGACTACTTGTCGTCCGTCTTCTGGCTGAGCGCCTCCATCGCGCGCCCGGTGACCTCGTCCACCTTGCCGAGCGCCGAGATGGTGATCACCAGGCCCTGCGCCTTGTAGTAGTCGATGATCGGCTCGGTCTGCGTGTGGTAGACCTCCAGCCGCTTGCGCACGGTGTCCTCGGAGTCGTCGTCCCGCTGGTACAGCTCGCCACCGCAGACGTCGCAGACGCCCTCCTGCTTCGGCGGCTTGTAGGAGACGTGGAAGACGTGCGCCGACTCGTTGCGGCAGACGCGGCGGCCCGCGATGCGCTTGACCACCTCGTCCTCGGGGACCTCCAGGTCGAGCACCGCGTCCAGTTTCATGCCGTCGGTCTTGAGCGTCTCGTCCAGCGCCTGAGCCTGCGAGACGTTGCGCGGGAAGCCGTCGAGCAGAAAGCCGTGCTCGGCGTCCGGCTGCTCCATGCGGTCCTTGGCCATCGCGATGGTGACCTCGTCGGGAACCAGGTTGCCCGCGTCCATGTAGGACTTCGCCAGCTTGCCGAGCTCCGTCTGCTGGCTGATGTTGGCGCGGAACAGGTCACCCGTGGAGATGTGCGGGATCGACAGGTTCTCGGCGAGGAACGCGGCCTGCGTTCCCTTGCCTGCACCGGGCGGCCCGACGAGGACGATTCGCATCAGCGGAGGAACCCTTCGTAATTGCGCTGCTGAAGCTGGCTCTCGATCTGCTTCACCGTCTCAAGACCGACACCCACGATGATCAGGATGCTGGTCCCACCGAACGGGAAGTTCTGGCTTGCCCCGAAGCCAACCAACGCCATTGTCGGTACGAGAGCGATCAGACCCAGGTACAGCGAACCCGGCCAGGTGATCCGGTTGAGCACGTACGAGAGGTACTCAGCGGTGGGCCTACCGGCCCGGATGCCCGGGATGAAGCCACCATACTTCTTCATGTTGTCCGCGACTTCCTCGGGGTTGAACGAGATCGCCACATAGAAGAACGCGAAGAACACAATGAGCAAGAAGTACAAAGTGATGTAAATCGGATGATCGCCCTTGACCAGGTTCTGCTGGATCCAGGTCTTCCAGCCCGAGTTGCCGCTCGAGAACTGAGCGATCAACGCCGGGATGTAGAGCAGCGACGATGCGAAGATGACGGGAATCACACCCGCCTGGTTCACCTTCAACGGGATGTACGTGGACGTACCACCGTAGGAGCGGCGGCCGATCATGCGCTTCGCGTACTGGACGGGGACGCGCCGCTGGGCCTGCTCCACGAAGACCACCAGGCCGACCATGACCAGACCGACGGCGATGACGGTGCCGAACTCGATCCACCCGCCGGCCAGGTTGCCCTGCTTCTTGATGGCCCACAGCGCGGACGGGAACGTCGCGGCGATCGAGATGAACATCAGGATCGACATGCCGTTGCCGATGCCGCGGTCGGTGATCAGCTCACCGAGCCACATGACGACGGCCGTACCGGCGGTCATGCAGATGACCATCGTGATGGTGGTGAAGATCGACTGGTCCGGGACGATCGAGGTCGCCACCGGGCAGCCCTGGAACAGGGCGCCGCTGCGGGCGGTGGCCACCAGACCGGTGCCCTGGAGGATCGCCAGCGCCACCGTCAGGTAACGGGTGTACTGCGTGATCTTCGCCGTACCCGCCTGGCCCTCCTTCTTCAGGGCCTCCAGACGCGGAATGACCACGGTCAGCAGCTGGAGAATGATGCTCGCCGTGATGTACGGCATGATGCCCAGGGCGAAGACCGTGATCTGCAGCAGCGCGCCGCCGCTGAACATGTTGACCAGACCGAACAGGCCCTGGTTGCCCTTGGCCACGTCGATACAGGTCTGGACGCTCTTGTAGTCGACGCCCGGGATCGGAATGTGCGTACCGACCCGGTACACCACGATGATGGCGAGCGTGAAGAGCAGCTTCTTGCGCAGGTCGGGCGTCCTGAACGCCCGGGCGAACGCGGTGAGCACGGTGCCTCCTGCGACCCCCGCGCATCTGCGTCAAGGGTGACGGTCTTGAGTTCCGACTGAACAACGACTTGGGTAACGGTCGACTGCCGCCCCGAGTGCCCGTACCGCGGCACCCTGTGAAAGTTGGCAGTCCAAGCCACCTTACCGGCGGCACCGCCTGCCTTGGAACGACCAACCGGGGATACCCCAAATGTGGGGTATCCCCGGTCGGGATCAATCAGGTCATCGAGACGCCCGAAGGTTTCAGACGAGCTCGGTGACGGTACCGCCGGCGGCGGTGATCTTCTCCTTGGCGGAGCCGGAGACGGCGTCGACCGTCACCTGCAGCGCCACGGAGACCTCGCCCTGGCCGAGCACCTTGACGAGGCTGTTCTTGCGAACGGCGCCCTTGGCGACCAGGTCGGCGACCGTGACCTCGCCGCCCTCGGGGTAGAGGGTGGCGAGCTTGTCCAGGTTCACGACCTGGTACTCGGTCTTGAACGGGTTCTTGAAGCCCTTCAGCTTCGGGAGGCGCATGTGCAGCGGCATCTGGCCGCCCTCGAAGCGCTCCGGAACCTGGTAGCGGGCCTTCGTGCCCTTGGTACCACGACCGGCCGTCTTACCCTTCGACGCCTCACCACGACCGACGCGGGTCTTGGCGGTCTTGGCGCCCGGGGCGGGACGGAGGTTGTGGACCTTGAGCGGGTTCTGCTCCGCCATGATCAGTCGACCTCCTCGACCGTCACGAGGTGGCGGACGGTGTGCACCATGCCGCGGAACTCGGGACGATCCTCCTTGACGACCACGTCGCCGAGCCGCTTCAGGCCGAGCGAGCGCAGGGTCTCACGGTGGTTCTGCTTGCTGCCGATGTACGACTTCACCTGGGTGATCTTGAGCTGTGCCATCACGCACCCGCCCCGGCACGCGCACGCAGCAGGGCCGCGGGGGCGACGTCCTCGAGCGGCAGACCGCGGCGGGCCGCGATCTCCTCGGGGCGCTGCAGACCCTTGAGGGCCTCCACGGTCGCGTGCACGATGTTGATCGCGTTGTCGGAGCCGAGCGACTTCGACAGCACGTCGTGGATGCCGGCGCATTCGAGCACGGCACGCACCGGGCCGCCGGCGATCACACCGGTACCGGGCGACGCGGGCTTGAGCAGCACGACGCCGGCAGCCTTCTCACCCTGGATCGGGTGCGGGATGGTGCCCTGGATCCGGGGGACCTTGAAGAAGTGCTTCTTGGCCTCCTCTACGCCCTTGGCGATGGCGGCCGGCACCTCCTTGGCCTTGCCGTATCCGACACCCACGGTGCCGTCACCGTCGCCCACCACGACCAGCGCGGTGAAGCTGAAGCGACGACCACCCTTCACAACCTTGGCGACGCGGTTGATCGCGACGACGCGCTCAACGTACGCGGTCTTCTCGGCGGCAGCAGCGCCGCCGTCACGGCCCTTCCGGTCCCGCCGCTCGCCGCCACCGGCACCGCCACCGCGGCGCTGGGGTCCAGCCATTGGATTTACCTCTCTCTTTTCCGCTAGCTACGGCGGCTCAGAACCTGAGCCCGGCTTCGCGGGCGGCGTCCGCCAGGGCGGCGATGCGCCCGGCGTACTGGTTGCCACCACGGTCGAACACGACGGCCTCGACACCGGCGGCCTTGGCACGCTCGGCGACCAGGGCGCCGACCTGCTTGGCCTGCGCGGACTTGTCGCCCTCGCCGCCGCGGATCGACGCGTCCAGGGTGGACGCCGACGCCAGGGTGTGGCCCTTCAGGTCGTCGATCACCTGCGCCACGATGTGGCGGTTGGAGCGGGTCACGACCAGACGGGGGCGCTCCGCCGTACCCTCGATCCGCTTGCGGATCCGGATGTGGCGGCGCTTGATCGCGGCGCGCTTGTAGGCGTCGCCCTTGAGGATCTTCTGCCCGTATGCCATGGCTTACTTACCCGCCTTTCCGACCTTGCGGCGGATGACTTCGCCCTCGTACTTGACGCCCTTGGCCTTGTACGGGTCGGGCTTGCGCAGCTTGCGGATGTTGGCCGCGACCTCGCCGACCTTCTGCTTGTCAATGCCCTCGACCTGGAAACGGGTCGGGGTCTCCACCTTGAAGGTGATGCCCTCGGGCGCCTCGACGGTGATCGGGTGGCTGTAGCCGAGCGCGAACTCCAGGTTCGAGCCCTTGGCGGTCACGCGGTAACCGACACCGCTGATCTCGAGCTTCTTCACGTAACCCTGGGTCACGCCGGTGATCATGTTCGCCACCAGCGTGCGGGACAGGCCGTGCAGGGCCTTGTTCTGACGCTCGTCGTTGGGGCGCGTCACCTGGAGGGTGCCGTCCTCGCCCTTGACGACCTCGATCGGCGTGGCGACGGTGTGGGTCAGCTCGCCCTTGGGGCCCTTGACCGAGACCGTACGGCCGTCGATGGTGACGTCCACGCCGGCGGGAACCGCGATGGGGAGCTTGCCGATGCGCGACATAGCTGTTTCCTCCGTTCCCTTCCGTTACCAGACGTAGGCGAGGACTTCTCCGCCTACGCCCTTCTTGCCGGCCTGCTTGTCGGTGAGGAGCCCGTGGGACGTGGAGATGATCGCCACGCCGAGGCCGCCGAGCACCTTCGGCAGGTTGGTGGACTTCGCGTAAACCCGCAGACCGGGCTTGGAGATCCGCTTGATGCCCGCGATGGAGCGCTCACGGTTGGGGCCGAACTTCAGGTCCAGGACGAGGTTCTTGCCGACCTCTGCGTCCTCGACGCGCCAGCCCGTGATGAAGCCCTCCTGCTGGAGGATCTCCGCGATGTGCGACTTGATCTTCGAGTGCGGCATCGCCACGGTGTCGTGGTACGCCGAGTTCGCGTTCCGCAGACGCGTGAGCATGTCTGCGATCGGATCAGTCATGGTCATGAATTGGCCTTCGGCCTCTCTCGCCGGGGTTTCCTGGTGCGCCATCCCTCTCCCCGATCCGAGACGGGACGGGTGCGGCGCGGTGGACCTACGGCGTAGTAAGTCGTACGGGCGGCAGACGCCCAACCCCCCAAGCCTACGGCATGTGGGGCGGGCCGCCTGCCGGCCCATTGCTTACCGAGAGCCCTGGATCAACCCGAGTGGGTTGTTACCAGGAGCTCTTGGTCACGCCCGGCAGCTCTCCGCGGTGAGCCATCTCACGAAGGCACACGCGGCACAGGCCGAACTTGCGGTACACGGAGTGCGGACGGCCGCAGCGCTGGCAGCGGGTGTAGCCGCGCACACCGAACTTGGGCTTACGGGCAGCCTTCGCGATGAGAGCCTTCTTCGCCATCTCGCTCACGCCTCCTTGAAGGGGAAGCCGAGGTGACGGAGGAGCGCGCGGCCCTCAGCGTCGTTGGTCGCCGTGGTGACCACGGTGATGTCCATACCCCGGACGCGGTCGATCTTGTCCTGGTCGATCTCGTGGAACATGACCTGCTCGGTGAGACCGAAGGTGTAGTTGCCACGGCCGTCGAACTGCTTGGGGGACAGGCCGCGGAAGTCGCGGATGCGCGGCAGCGCGAGCGACAGGGTGCGGTCCAGGAACTCCCACATGCGGTCGCCACGGAGCGTGACGTGGGCACCGATCGGCTGCCCCTCGCGCAGCTTGAACTGCGCGATGGACTTGCGGGCCTTGGTGACGGCCGGCTTCTGACCGGTGATCGTGGTGAGGTCGCGGATGGCGCCCTCGATCAGCTTGGAGTCGCGGGCGGCGTCGCCCACACCCATGTTGACCACGATCTTGACGAGGCCCGGGATCTGCATGACGTTCTCGTACTTGAACTCGTCACGCAGCTTGGGGGCGATCTCGTCGCGGTACTTCTGCTTCAGACGCGGAGTGGTGGTGGTCGCCATCAGATGTCCTCACCCGTCCGCTTGGCAACGCGGATCTTGTTGCCGTTCTCGTCGAAGCGGTAGCCGACACGCGTGACGACCTTCTTGCCGTCCTTCTCCACGACGAGCTGGACGTTGCTCACGTGGATGGGGGCCTCGGTGGTCACGATGCCGCCGGCCTGGGAACCGCGAGCGGTCGGGCCGGCCTTGGTGTGCTTCTTGACCCGGTTGACACCCTCGACCAGGACGCGGTCCTCGCGCGGGTAAGCGGCAATGACCTTGCCCTGCTTGCCCTTGTCCTTGCCGGTGATGACCTGGACCAGGTCGCCCTTCTTGATCTTCATGCTTACAGCACCTCCGGCGCGAGCGAGATGATCTTCATGAACTTCTTCTCGCGCAGCTCACGGCCGACCGGGCCGAAGATGCGGGTGCCGCGAGGGTCGCCGTCGTTCTTCAGAATGACGGCGGCGTTCTCGTCGAAGCGGATGTACGAGCCGTCCGGACGGCGGCGCTCCTTCACGGTGCGAACGATGACCGCCTTGACGACGTCACCCTTCTTCACGTTGCCACCGGGGATCGCGTCCTTGACGGTGGCGACGATGACGTCACCGATGCCCGCGTAGCGGCGACCGGAGCCACCGAGCACACGGATGCAAAGGATCTCCTTCGCCCCCGTGTTGTCGGCGACGCGCAGTCGCGACTCCTGCTGGATCACGTCTATCTCCTGATCGTCTGCCGGTTCCCTCCGGATTGCGGCCGGAGAGCCTGGCGGAACTGTCCTGCGGGTTGCTCCCGCAGGAATTTCGTGGCCTGCCCGACGGGGCCGCGCGGGGCACACGCGCCGCTGGAGCGCGGATGCCCACACGGCCCGGCCGGTTTCCCACCGGGATCCACAGGTCCTTCTGCGAACCTCGCCGGGGCGGCGGTCCGTCCCGCGGGTCACCCCGCGGGACGATGGTGGTCCGCCCCGGCCGGCCGGAGGGCCGACGAGGGGTTGCGCGAGTCGGCTCACGGAACCCCCGCCGGGGCGGCGGTATGACCCCGCGGGCAAGCCGCGGGGATGTCCGGTCGGGCGAAACCCAGCCGGTGCGCCGGCATCGCCGCGGGCCGTCCGGCCGGGCCCCGCGAGGCGACTCGCGGGGCCCGCCGACGGGCCCTGGCCGGGCCGGGCCGGGCGACCGCCCAGGCCCGGAGGCCTGGGACGACAGCCCCCGGCGGGGCAGCGGGGGGCGGGCCCCCGCTTGGTTACTTCGCCTTCTCCAGGATCTCGACGATGCGCCAGTGCTTGGTGGCGGACAGCTTCCGGGTCTCCATGAGGAGGACGCGGTCGCCGACACCGGCGGCGTTCTGCTCGTCGTGCGCCTTGAGCTTGTTGGTACGGCGGATGACCTTGCCGTACAGCGCGTGCTTCACACGGTCCTCGACGGCGACGACGACGGTCTTGTCCATCTTGTCGCTGACGACGTAACCCTCGCGGGTCTTCCGTGCATTGCGCTCAGTCTGCTCAGTCACGTTCTTCTCGCTCATCAGGCGCTCTCCACCGTTTCGATGCCCAGCTCACGCTCGCGCATCAGGGTGTAGATCCGCGCGATGTCCTTGCGGACCGCCTTCAGACGGCCGTGGTTCTCGAGCTGCCCGGTCGCCGCCTGGAAACGGAGGTTGAACAGCTCTTCCTTGGCCTCGCGGAGCTTCCCAAGAAGCTCCTCGTTGCCCAGCTCGCGCAGCTCGGACGCCTTGGTACCGGCCGACATCACGCTTCACCTGCCTCGCGCTTGACGATCCGGCACTTCATCGGCAGCTTGTGGGCCGCACGGGTCAGCGCCTCACGGGCGATCTTCTCGTTCGGGTAGGACAGCTCGAACATCACCCGGCCGGGCTTGACGTTCGCGATCCACCACTCCGGCGAACCCTTACCGGAACCCATGCGGGTCTCGGCGGGCTTCTTGGTCAGCGGGCGGTCCGGGTAGATGTTGATCCAGACCTTGCCGCCACGCTTGATGTGACGGGTCATGGCGATACGAGCCGCCTCGATCTGGCGGTTCGTCACGTACGCCGGGGTCAGCGCCTGGATGCCGTACTCGCCGAACGCAACCTGCGTGCCGCCCTTGGCCGCACCGTCCCGCTTCGGGTGGTGCTGCTTGCGGTGCTTGACCCTACGGGGGATCAGCATGTCGGTCAGGCCTCCGTTCCGGTGCTCTCAGCCGGAGCGGCGGGCGCGGCCTCGGCCTTGGGGGCCTCGGCAGCGGGAGCCTGCTGCGGCTTGCGACCGCGCCGCTCGCCACCACGGCCACCACGGGCCGGGCGGTCGGCGCCACCGCGGGCCGGGCGGTTGCCCGCACGGGCGGCGGCGTTCTCGGCGCGGACCTCGGCGATGTTCTTGACGTCGCCCTTGTAGATCCAGACCTTCACACCGATGCGGCCGAAGGTCGTCTTGGCCTCGAAGAAGCCGTAGTCCACGTTCGCGCGGAGCGTGTGCAGGGGCACACGGCCCTCGCGGTAGAACTCCGAGCGGGACATCTCGGCGCCGCCGAGGCGGCCACCGCACTGGATCTTGATGCCCTTGGCGCCCGCCTTCATGGCCGACTGCATGCTCTTGCGCATGGCGCGGCGGAAGGAGACGCGGGAGGACAGCTGCTCGGCGACGGCCTGGGCCACGAGCTGAGCGTCGGTCTCGGGGTTCTTGACCTCGAGGATGTTCAGCTGGACCTGCTTGCCCGTGAGCTTCTCCAGGTCGCCGCGGATGCGGTCGGCCTCGGCGCCACGGCGGCCGATGACGATGCCCGGACGCGCGGTGTGGATGTCGACGCGGACGCGGTCACGGGTGCGCTCGATCTCGACCTTGGAGATGCCGGCGCGCTCCATGCCG
Source organism: Streptomyces caeni (assembly GCF_042678285.1). Taxonomy (NCBI): domain Bacteria; kingdom Bacillati; phylum Actinomycetota; class Actinomycetes; order Kitasatosporales; family Streptomycetaceae; genus Streptomyces; species Streptomyces caeni. The sequence goes on along the minus strand of NZ_JBHUDX010000028.1, from coordinate 90,261 downwards.
GACGTCATCATCCGACGGATGGCGACGTCTTCCTTAACGTAGTCCTTGTACAGCTTGTCGGCGTACCAACGCGACTTGAAGTCGGTGGTGACACCGAGCCGGAACCCATGCGGGTTTACCTTCTGGCCCATTACCGGGTTCCTTCCTTGCTGGCGACGACCACGGTGATGTGGCTGGTCCGCTTGCGGATCCGGTAGGCACGGCCCTGGGCACGCGGACGGAACCGCTTCAGGGTCGGGCCCTCGTCGACGTACGCCTCGGAGACGAAGAGGCTGCCGGCATCGGTGTGGTCGTAGTTGTGCGCGGCGTTGGCGATGGCGCTGTCCAGCACCTTGCCGACCGGCACGCTCGCGGCCTGCGGGGCGAAACGCAGGACCGCCTGAGCCTCCGTGGCGTCCATGCCACGGATAAGGTCCACCACGCGGCGGGCCTTCATGGGCGTGACGCGGATGTACCGCGCCTGGGCCCTGGCTTCCATGGTTGTCCCTTCAGTGTCTGTCATGGTCATTCACCCCGCTGACTAGCGGCGCTTCGACTTCCGGTCTTCCTTGACGTGACCCCGGAAGGTGCGCGTCGGCGAGAACTCGCCGAGCTTGTGGCCGACCATCGACTCGGTGACAAACACCGGGATGTGGGTCTTGCCGTTGTGCACCGCGATCGTGTGGCCGAGCATGGCCGGGACGATCATCGAGCGGCGGGACCAGGTCTTGATGACGTTCTTGGTACCGGCTTCGTTCTGCACGTCCACCTTCTTCATCAGGTGGTCGTCGACGAAGGGTCCCTTCTTCAAGCTACGAGGCATCTCAACCCGTCCTTAGCGCTTCTTGTTCGTCTTGCGGCGGCGGACGATGTACTTGTTGCTCGCCTTCTTGGGAGAACGAGTACGGCCTTCCTTCTGACCCCACGGGGACACCGGGTGGCGGCCACCGGAGGTACGGCCCTCACCACCACCGTGCGGGTGGTCGACCGGGTTCATGACCACACCACGCACGGTGGGGCGGACGCCCAGCCAGCGCTTGCGGCCGGCCTTGCCCCAGTTGATGTTGCTCTGCTCGGCGTTGCCGACCTCGCCGACGGTGGCGCGGCAGCGCACGTCGACCAGGCGGATCTCACCGGAGGGCATGCGGAGGTGGGCCATCGCGCCCTCCTTCGCGAGCAGCTGCACCGACGCGCCGGCGGAGCGGGCGAACTTGGCGCCGCCGCCCGGACGCAGCTCGATGGCGTGCAGCGTCGTACCGACCGGGATGTTGCGCAGGGCCAGGTTGTTGCCCGGCTTGATGTCGGCCCCGGGACCGTTCTCGACGCGGTCGCCCTGGCTGAGGCCACGCGGCGCGAGGATGTAGCGCTTCTCGCCGTCCGCGTAGTGCAGCAGCGCGATGCGCGCGGTGCGGTTGGGGTCGTACTCGATGTGCGCGACCTTCGCCGGCACGCCGTCCTTGTCGTGACGACGGAAGTCGATCACGCGGTAGGCGCGCTTGTGGCCACCACCCTGGTGGCGGACGGTCACTCGGCCCGAGTTGTTACGGCCACCCTTGCTGTGCAGGGGGCGGACCAGCGACTTCTCCGGCGTGGACCGCGTGACCTCGACGAAGTCGGCGACGCTGGCGCCACGACGGCCCGGCGTAGTCGGCTTGTACTTGCGGATTCCCATTTCTCAGTCCTCGTCCGATATCGGACGATCCGACCCGCTTACGCGGTCGGACCGCCGAAGATGTCGATGCGGTCGCCCTCGGCGAGGGTCACGATCGCGCGCTTGGTGGCGGCACGCTGGCCGAAGCCCGTGCGGGTCCGCTTGCGCTTGCCCTGGCGGTTGATCGTGTTGACCCCGGTGACCTTGACCGAGAAGACCGACTGCACGGCCTCCTTGATCTGAGTCTTGTTGGCACGCGGGTCGACGATGAACGTGTACTTGTTCTCGTCGAGGAGCGCGTAGCTCTTCTCGGACACGACCGGCTTCAGCAGGACGTCACGGGGGTCCGTGTACGCCTTGCTCGCCGGGGTGACGACGGTGTTCTTGCCCTCGGTGGCATGGCGCCTCGCCTTGGCGACGCGCGCGGCCTTGGCGGCCTTGGCGGCCTTCGAGGCGATGCTCGGGTGACGCGTGGCCATCAGACGTCGCTCCCTTCGGTGTCGTTGGCCTTCGGGCCGGCGACGAAGGACTCGAGAGCGGCCTGGGTGAAGACCACGTCGTCCGAGACGATCACGTCGTACGTGTTCAGCTGGCCCGGCTCCAGGATGTGCACCTGGGGCAGGTTGCGAGCGGACAGCAGGGCCTTCTCGTTCTCGCGCTCGACGACCAGCAGCACGTTCTTGCGCTCGCTGATCTTGCCGAGGAGAGCCTTGGCGGCCTTGGTGGAGATGTCCGACTCGACCACGTCGGTGACGACGTGGATGCGGTTGTTGCGGGCCCGGTCGGTGAGGGCGTGGCGCAGGGCCGCGGCCTTCATCTTCTTCGGGGTCCGCTGCGAGTAGTCGCGCGGCACGGGACCGTGCACGACGCCACCACCGGCGAACTGCGGCGCGCGGGTCGAACCCTGGCGGGCGCGACCGGTGCCCTTCTGGCGGTACGGCTTCTTGCCGCCACCACGGACCTCGCCACGCGTCTTCGTCTTGTGCGTGCCCTGGCGGGCAGCGGCCAGCTGCGCGACGACGACCTGGTGGATCAGCGGGATGCTGACCTTCTCAACGCCGAAGATCTCCGCGGGGAGCTCGACGGTACCGGCCTTCTCGCCCGCCGGCGAAAGGATGTCAACAGTGCTCATCGGTTACCTCAGGCCCCCTTGGCCGCGGTGCGGACCAGGACGAGGCCGCCGTTCGGACCGGGAACCGCGCCCTTGATGAGCAGCAGACCCTTCTCCGCGTCAACGGCGTGGACGGTCAGGTTCTGGGTGGTGACCCGCTCGTTGCCCATGCGACCCGCCATGCGGAGGCCCTTGAACACACGGCCCGGGGTGGCGCAGCCACCGATGGAACCGGGGGAGCGGTGCTTGCGCTGGGTGCCGTGACCGGCGCCGAGGCCCTTGAAGTTGTGACGCTTCATGACACCGGCGAAGCCCTTGCCCTTGCTCTTGCCGGTGACGTCGACCTTCTGCCCGGCCTCGAACACCTCGGCGGTGATCTCCTGGCCGAGGGTGTACTCGGAGGCGTCCGCGGTGCGGATCTCGACGAGGTGACGGCGGGGGGTGACGTCGGCCTTGGCGAAGTGGCCCTTGAGGGGCTTGTTCACCTTGCGCGGGTCGATCTCGCCGAAGGCGATCTGGACGGACTCGTAGCCGTCGGCGTCGTTCGTGCGGACCTGGGTCACGACGTTCGGGCCGGCCTTGACGACGGTCACGGGGACGACGCGGTTGCTCTCGTCCCAGACCTGCGTCATGCCGAGCTTCTCGCCCAGGATGCCCTTGATCTGCTTAGCCATCTCTTCAGATCACCGGCCTCAGAGCTTGATCTCGATGTCGACACCGGCCGGCAGGTCGAGTCGCATCAGAGAGTCAACGGTCTTGGGGGTCGGGTCGAGGATGTCGATCAGGCGCTTGTGGGTGCGCATCTCGAAGTGCTCGCGCGAGTCCTTGTACTTGTGCGGCGACTTGATGACGCAGTACACGTTCTTCTCAGTGGGCAGCGGCACCGGGCCCGCGACCGACGCACCGGTACGGGTCACCGTCTCGACGATCTTCTTCGCCGAGGAGTCGATGACCTCGTGGTCGTAGGCCTTGAGCCGGATGCGGATCTTCTGTCCCGCCATGGCTACTTCGTAGTCCTGTCTCTCTTACGCTCCGGAACCCGGTGTCCCCATCCCCCGTCTCCGACCCACGCGGTCGGGCGTGTCGCGCTCCCGCTGACACAGATGCCCCTTGACCGAGCATCCCTGCCGGGGGAACACGGCCCTTCCGGAGCCGTGAGACCGAGGGCGAAGGCCCACCGGGTGCCTGGCCGGCGCCGCGCCCACGCTTCCCGGAAGATTCCCGTACGTCCGCCCCAGCGCTGCCGTGAGGCAGTTAGGACGACGAGTACTGTGGGACTCGCTTCCGGTCCTCCCGGCGGGAGGCGCGCAGCATCAACACTCGACCGAGCAACCCCGCTAGTCTGCCACAGCGGGCGGGGGGCTGGCCAATCGGGCGGAAGAGGGTACCCCGGGCGTCACGTGGGTCAAACCGCGGCCGCCGTCCGACGGCCACGGCATCCTCGCCCGGCCTCGACGGGCGCGGCGGTCTCGCCCTCCTCGCGCGGCCTCCCGCGCGGCCTCTGCCCGCTCCCGCCGAAGCAGCGCGTGCCGTCGTCCGGCCGGATCGCCGGCGCGCCGACACGGGCGCCCCGCGTCGACGCGCGCCTTCGGAGCGCGCCGGGCCCGCCACCGGACCGCGGGGTGTGAGCGACATGCGAAGCAGTGCGGCGCCCGGGCGCCGGCCCGCCATCACCCAGGTCAGCTCACGGGCGGTGACGGCAGGGGCCGGGTGGCGATCTCCTGCGCTTCGGCCGGCGCCATGCCGAACATGCACAGGAGACGGAAGGCCAGTCGATCGGTGACGCGCTCGGCGTCCAGGTCGGGGCGCGTCTCCAGCAGATGCAGCACGCCGAGCAGCGCCCCGCCGACCATGGCCACGGCGGTGTACGCGTCGTCGATGTCCAGTCGTCCGCTGTCGGCGGCGGCCTGCAGGTCCCGCATCGCCTGCGGGGCCAGGCCGCCGTCGGAGGTCAGATAGGACATACCGGTGCGCACGAGAATTCTCGCCATCTGCGGGTGGGTGCGCTGCAGCCGGCCGGTCAGGCGGACGCTGGCGGCGAAGACCTCGGCCGGATCCTTCAGGTCTCCCACGACGGAGTCCAGAAGAGCACCGTGTTCCTCCAGGGTGAGGGCGACGGCGGCGTCGAACAGCTCGTCCTTGCTGGTGAAGTGGTTGTAGAAGGACCCGAAGCCGACGTCCGCCGCCTCGGTGATCTCCTGGATGCTCACATCGGCCCGGCCCTGCTCGGCGAGGAGCCGCTGCGCGGCGGCGACCAGCGCGGCCCGGGTACGCGCCTTGCGCCGGTCCAGGCGGTTGGGCGCATGGCTGGGCGTCCGGCTGTCGGCCCCGCCCTGTCCGTCGGTACTCATCCCACCACCTTACCGAATGGATCAGTGCATGGATCAGTGCTGATGATTACATCAGTAACGATGACCCTTGACGAGAATGCCATCTGTATTGATGCTTTCATCACTACTGACCGTGGCTTGCTCGTGAGGGCGGTCCGGTCGACGCCTGTCCAGGACTCAGGAGAGCCGATGAGTATCCAGGTCGTCCGCACCACAGACGGCTGGTGGGTGGAGAGCGGCACGGGACGGCTGCACCGCGTCGGCACCGACGCGACCACCACCGCCGGCCTGCTCGCCGACCGCCCGGCCGTCCGGGAGGCGGCCGCCCGCGCCGCGGCGGACCCCGACGCCGGGCCTCCCGTCGCAGGAGGAGACCTGCTGTCGCCCGTCACCACCCCCTGCCGGGTGGTGGCGCAGATGGTCAACTACCGTTCCCACGCGACGGATTCCGGATTCGACCCGGACACCGTCCCGCCCGCCTTCTTCCGCAAGGCGTCCGGATCCGTCAGCGGTCCCTACCAGGACATCGTGCGGCCACCGCACGTGCGCTTCCTGGACTACGAGGTCGAGCTCGGGCTGGTGATGGGCGCGGCCCTACCGGTCGGCGCCGAGGTCACCGATTCCTCTCTGCCGGAGTTCGTCGCCGCGCTGGTCGTGGCCGACGACGTCAGCGCGCGTGACCTGCAGCTGCCCAAGACGCAGTTCTACGAGTCCAAGTCGTACCCCACCTTCACCCCCCTGGGCCCGCGGCTGCTCCTGGTGGACGCCGACGACCTGGCCCGCCTGCCGGACCTGCGTCTCACCCTGAAGGTCAACGGAGCCACCCGGCAGGACCGCACCACCACGGACATGATCGTCCGGCCCGCACGCGCCCTCAGCCTGCTGGCCCGCTTCCAGACCCTGCAGCCCGGTGACGTCCTGCTCACCGGAACTCCCGGCGGCACCGCCCTGAAGTCCCCCGGCAGGCTCCTGGCCACGCTCGCCGCCCTGCTGCCCCCGCACAAGCGCTGGCAGAAGTTCTTCGCCCGCCAGCGGGCCAACCCCGATTACCTGAAGGACGGCGACGTCGTCACGGCCCGCATCGCGACGGACGACGGCGCACTGGATCTCGGCGAGCAGCGCACGGTGGTGCGCGTCCGCTGACGACTCCCGGGCCCCCGCCCGGGACCGGCCCGACCGGCTCCCCGTACCAGTCGGCCCCTTGCCCCCATCCCTCACCCTGCAAAGGCGCACCGGTGACACTCACACCCACCGACCTGCTGTGGCCCGCCTGCGACAGCCCCGCGGACCTGACCGCCATCGAGGCCGTCCCGCTCCATGAACGCGGCCTGCCCGCCACCACCTACGACACCCTGCTGCGCGCCGCCCGTCTGTGGCCCGACCAACCGGCCCTGACGGTGCTGCCCGACGCCGCGCGCTTCCTGCGCCCCGCCACCACGACCTTCGCGCAGCTGCGCGACCAGGTGCACCGCACCGCCAACCTGCTGCGCTCGCTCGGCGTCACCCGCCATGCGGCCGTGGGCCTGCTCGCGCCGAACACCGCGGAGCTGCCCGCCGCCCTGCTGGCCGCGCAGGCCGCGGGCATCGCCGCCCCGGTGAACCCGGGCCTGGCCGCCGAGCACATCGAGCAGCTGCTGCGGCGCGGCGGCGCACGGGTGCTCATCGCCGCCGGTCCGCAGCTGGACGCGCAGGTGTGGACCGCGGCACGGCAGGTGGCCGCGGCCCTGGGCCTGGACGCGTTGCTGGCCCTGGCCCCCACCGCGGCCGAGGACCCGGCCCCCGCTCTGGAGCCCGTCGAGGGCGTACGCGTGGGCTACCTCGCGGAGCTCGCCGCGCCCCATCCCGCCGACAAGCTGGTGGACATCGAGCCCCCGGCCGCCGACGACCTGGCCGCCTACTTCCACACCGGGGGCACCACCGGCACTCCCAAGCTCGCCGCGCACACGCACACCAACGAGGTCGTCGACGCCTGGACGGTGGCCGCGAGCACTCCCCTGGACGAGGACTCGGTGATGTTCGCGGCGCTGCCCTTGTTCCACGTCAACGCCCTGGTCGTCACCCTGCTCGGCCCGCTGCTGCGCGGCCGGCGGGTGGTGTGGGCCGGGCCGCTGGGCTACCGCGATCCCGAGCTGTACGGGGTGTTCTGGAAGCTGGTGGAGCACTACCGCATCGCCGCCATGTCGGCGGTGCCCACCGTGTACTCCGTCCTGGCCCACCTCCCCGTCGACGCGGACATCTCCAGCATGCGGTTCGCCGCCGTCGGCGCCTCCCCGCTGCCGCCCGCCGTGCGGGAGTCGTTCGAGAAGCACACCGGCATCCCGCTGTGCGAGGGCTACGGGCTGACCGAGGCGACCTGTGCCTCCACCCTCGGCCTGCCCGGTCGCACCCGGCCCGGCACCGTCGGCCGGCGCCTGCCCTACCAGCAGGTCAAGACCGTGCGGATCGACCCGGACACCGGCGAGTGGCACGACCTGCCGCCAGGCGCCACCGGAGTACTGGCCGTCAGCGGCCCCGTGGTCTTCGCCGGCTACGTCGCCGAGCACACCCCGCGAGGGCCGCGTCTGGAGACCGCGGGGAAGATCCGCGACGGCTGGCTGGACACGGGCGACCTGGCCCGTATCGACGCCGACGGCTTCATCTCGCTCGCCGGCCGCGCCAAGGACCTGATCATCCGCGGGGGCCACAACATCGACCCGGCCGGGATCGAGGACGCCCTCCTCGCCCACCCCGAGGTCACCGCCGCCGCGGCGGTCGGCCGTCCCGACCCGCACGCCGGTGAGGTGCCCGTCGCCTACGTCACCCTCGCCCCCGGCGCCGCGGCCGACCCCGCCGAGTTGCTCGCCTGGGCCACCGAACGGGTCCCCGAACGCGCCGCCGCCCCGCGGGAGGTGCTCGTGATCGACGCCATCCCGCTCACCGCCGTCGGCAAGCCCTACAAGCTCGGCCTGCGCCTGGACGCCACCCGCCGCGCGGTCCGTGCCGAACTGGCGGCGCAGGGCGCGGACTGCGACCCGGAACTCATCGTGTGCCGGCCGCACGACGGCGGTGTCCGGGTCACGGTGCCCGCACCGGCCGACGAAGCGGTACGGCGCAGGGTCGCCGAGGCCCTCGACCGGTACGTCCTGCACTGGCAGTACGCCCCCCGCCCCGTCGCCTGAACCGGGGCGCGGTGCCCGCACCCGCCGACGAAGCGGTACGGCGCAGGGTCGCCGAAGCCCTCGACCGGTACGTCCTGCACTGGCAGTACGCCCCCCGCCCCGTCGCCTGAACCGGGGCGCGGCGACCCGCTTCCGGACGGCCCCGAGCCATCCCCTTCCGCACAGAGAGCACCTCCATGAGTACCCTCACCGCCGTCCTGGCCGTCCTCCTCGCCGGGGTCTTCCTCCTCCTGGGGGCGGCCAAGCTCGCGGCAGTCGCCGCGATGCGCCAGGCCGCAGCCCACGTCGGCATGACCACCAACCGCTACCGCCTGCTGGGCGCCATGGAGGTGGCGGCAGCGGCCGGGCTGCTGACCGGCCTGCGGATCCCCGCGCTCGGTGCCGCCGCCTCGACGGGCCTGATCCTGCTCATGACCGGGGCCGTCGTCGTCCACCTGCGCGCCGGCGACCCGGCCGCCCGCTGTCTGCCGGCCGTCGTCATGGGCGCCCTGGCCGCAGCCCATCTCGCCCTGCTGGCCGGCGGCTAGCAGGCCCGTACAACGGGGCCGCGCCGTCAGCGGGCGCGGCCGTGACCGTCCAGCCACCCGCCAGCACCGAGAAGAGCACCACCATGAGCCGCATCGACGTCCACCAGCATCTGCTGCCCCCGGTCTATACACGATGGCTGAGGTCCAAGGGCATCGACGCTCCCGGCGGCCGCCAACTGCCGCAGTGGAGCCCGCAGCACGCCATCGCCCTGATGGACACGTACGCCATCGGAACCGCAACGCTGTCCCTGTCCACCCCCGGCACCTGGCTGGGCGACGGTGCCGAGGCAGCTGAAATGGCCCGGCAGGTCAACGAGTTCGGCGCGGAACTCGTCAAGGACCGCCCCGACCGGTTCGGTTACTTCGCCACCGTCCCGCTGCCCGACCTGGACGCCGCCGTACACGCCGCCACCCACGCCCTGGACGAACTGGCCGCCGACGGCGTCGTACTGCTCGCCAACACCGACGGTATCTACCTGGGCCACCCCGGCCACGACCCGCTCCTGGCCGAACTGGACCGGCGCGCCGCCGTCGTCTTCGTCCATCCCTCGGAACTACCCGCACCGCCCGTCCCCGGGCTGCCGCCGTTCGCCGCGGACTTCCTCCTCGACACCACCCGCGCCGCGGCCAACCTGGTCCTGCACGGCATCCCGCGCCGCTACCCCAACCTGAAGATCATCCTGTCCCACGCCGGCGGATTCCTCCCGTACGCCGCCCACCGGATCACCGCCGCCCTGGTCGCCGAGACCGGCCGCGGCTACGAGGAGATCCTCGAGGACCTGCGCGGCTTCTGGTTCGACACCGCCCTGTCCGGCAGCCCCACCGCGCTGCCCAGCCTGCTGGCCTTCGCCCGCGCCGAGCGGGTGCTCTTCGGAACCGACTGGCCCTTCGCACCCGAACTCGCCGTCGCCCACTTCACCGGCGAGTACGACCGCTACCCCGCCCTCGACGCCGCTGGCCGCCACGCCATCGACCGGGGCAACGCACTACCGCTGTTCCCCCGCCTCTCCTGAGCCGTCCCCACCCACCCCACGCCCCGAGCCGCAACACCCCACGGAGTACCCATGAACGACATCGACATCGACATCGACGTCCCCGTCCTCATCGTCGGCGGCGGTGGTGCGGGGCTCACCGCCTCCATGCTGCTCAGCCGCATCGGCATCGAGTCCCTGCTCGTCACCGCCTGGCCCAGCACCTCCGTCCTGCCCAAGGCCCACGTCCTCAACCAGCGCGCCATGGAGGTCATGCGCGACGCCGGCGCGGCCGACGCCATCCACGCCGCCTCCACCCCGGCCGAGCAGATGTCCCACACCGCCTGGTACGTCGGCCTGGCCGGCGACCACGAGGACTACGGCCGCCGGGTCGCCAAGATGGAGGCATGGGGGGCCGGCGGCGCCTCCCCCGAGTGGCTCGCGGCCAGTCCCGAGCGGCAGGCCAACCTGCCCCAGATCCGCCTGGAGCCGCTCCTGCGCGCCCGCGCCGAGGAACTCGCGCCCGGCCGGGTCCGCTTCCACCACGAGCTGACCGGACTCACCCAGGACGACGAGGGTGTCACCGCCACCGTCACCGACCGCGGCACCGGGCAGACCTACCGGGTGCGGGCCCGCTACCTGTTGGGCTGTGACGGCGGCCGCACCGTCGGACCCGCCGTGGGCATCGTCCAAGAGGGCGTGCGCGATCTCGCCCGCGTGGTCTCCTTCCACATCTCCGCCGACCTGTCCCGCTGGGCACGCGATCCGGAGGTGCTGATCCGCTGGCTGTGGCTGCCCGGCCTCGGCATCCCCGGCGTTCTCGTGCCCATGGGCCCCGACCATTGGGGACCCGAGTCCGAGGAGTGGGTCTTCCACCTCAACTACGGGGCTGAGGACGGCCGTGCGCTGGACGACGACGCCGTGCTCGCCGACCTGCGCACGGCGCTCGGGCTGGCCGGGGACCAGGTGACGGTCCACATGATCTCCCGCTGGTCCCTGGAGGGTGTGGTCGCCGACCGCTACCGCGCCGGCCGCGTCCTGATCGCCGGCGACGCCGCCCACCGCCACCCGCCCACCGGCGGTCTCGGCCTGACCTCGGCCATGCACGACGTGCAGAACCTCACCTGGAAGCTCGCGGCCGTACTGAACGGCCATGCCGGTGACGCCCTGCTGGACACCTACGAGCCCGAGCGGCGCCCGGCGGACGCCACCAACGTCCAGCGCTCGCTGGAGAACGCCATGAACCACATCGCGATCAACGCCCTCTTCGGCGGCGGTCCGGAGGCCGGCGAGGAGGAGAACTGGCGTCAGGCCCGCCGCCTGTGGAGCGGGGACCCCGCCGACGCCGAGTTCCGCCGCACCTTCCTGGCCGCCGTGGCCGCCCAGTCCATGGAGTTCAACGAACTGGCCGTCGAGTTCGGCTACACCTACGACTCCGCGGCGATCGTCCCCGACGGCACTCCCGCACCCGAGAACCCCGATCCCGTCCGCATCTACCGGCCCGCCGCCCGCCCCGGACACCCGCTGCCGCACGCCTGGCTGGAGGACCTGGACGGAAACCGCGTGGCCCTGGCCCGTCTGGTCCGGCCCGGCCGCTTCCTGCTGATCGCCGGCGAGGACGGCCAGGCCTGGTGCGAGGCCGCCGAGAAGATCGCCGCCGGGAGCGGGCTGCCGCTGGACGCGATCCGCCTGGGCCACCTCGACGGCGACTACCGGGACCTGCGCTCCACCTGGACCGCCGCACGCGGCCACAGCCCGCAGGGCGCCGTCCTGGTGCGCCCGGACCGCTTCATCGGCTGGCGCGCCCACGGCGCGGCCACCGACCCGGTCGCCGAGCTCACCACCGCACTCGACACCCTGCTCGCCCGGTAGGGACCGCTCGCCTTCCACGCCACCCGGCCCGCCGATCGCCGCCGCGGTCGGCGGGCCGGGCCCCGGCCTCACCCCCGCCCCCCTGGAGCCACAGGAAGGGAATCCCCCGTGAACGACCCGGCATCCACCCCCGTCCCCACCGCCGACGCCCACCAGGGCCTGCACAGCGACCAGGGCGCCCTGCGCGGCGAACACCCCGGCCGCGCGCCCCGGCCCGTCATCAAGGTGGCCGACCTGGCCTGGCTGGAATTCACCAAGCCCGACCTGGACCGCGCCGAGACCTTCGCCCACGACTTCGGGCTGACCACCGCCGCCCGTACCCACGACGCCCTCTATCTGCGCGGCGCCATGACCGGCACTCACTGCCTGGTGATCCGCCGTGGCCCCGGCTCCCGGTTCATCGGCCCGGCCTTCCAGGCCGCCGACGCCGCCGACCTCGACCGGCTGGCCCGCGCCACCGGCCACAAGGTCCGCACCCTCACCGAGTACGGCGGCGGCCGCGCCGTCGACCTGCTCGACCCCTCCGGCATCCCGGTCCGCGTCGTGCACGGCGTCGCCGAGGAGCCCGCTCGGCCGCTGCAACGGCCCCTCGTCCTCAACACGGGCACCACCGCCACCGCCGCCCGCATCAACGCCGCCCAGCGCCCGCCCCGCCAACCCTCCCAGGTGCAGCGCCTGGGCCACGTCGTGCTCTCCAGCCGCGTCTTCCGGCGCGCCCTGGACTGGTACCTGCAGCACCTCGGGCTGATCGTCAGCGACTTCCTCTACCTGGACGGGCAGCGCGACCGCGGCCCCACCATGGCCTTCATCCGCTGCGACCGCGGCAGCGAACCCGCCGACCACCACACCCTGGCCATGCACCTCGGCCCCGACACCGGCTATGTCCACTCCGCCTACCAGGTCGCCGACCTCGACGCGCTGGCCGCCGGCGGCGAGTACCTGCGCGAACGCGGCTACCACCACTCCTGGGGCATCGGCCGGCACATCCAGGGCAGCCAGATCTTCGACTACTGGCGCGACCCCGACCGCTTCATGCTGGAGCACTACGCCGACGGCGACGTCTTCGACCACACGCTGGAACCCGGCTGGGCCCCCATGTCCGCCTCCGGCCTGGCCCAGTGGGGCCCGCCGGCCACCCGCGACTTCCTCGGCACCACTCCCTCGCCGAGAACGCTCCTGCAGGCGCTCTCCGCGCTGCGCGAGGACAACGAAATCGACCGTGCCCGTCTGCTGGGCCTGATGAAAGCCCTGGGCAAGTGAACACCACGGCCCCCGAGCATGTGCCCGTCGCGGTGATCGGTGCCGGGCCCACCGGCCTGACCTCCGCCGCCCTCCTCGCCCGCCACGGCGTGCCCGCCCTGGTCCTGGAACGCCACCGCGCCCCGTATCCGCTGCCGCGCGCCGTCCACCTGGACGACGAGGTACACCGCATCCTCCAGGCCATGGGCGTCCATGAGACGTTCGGCGCGATCACCCGCCCCGCCCGCGGCATGCGGCTGCTGGACCGTTCCCACCGGGTGCTGGCCGAGTTCCTGCGCGACAACGCCCGCGGCCGGCACGGTTTTCCCCAGGCCAACATGTTCGACCAGCCCGAACTCGAACGGCTGCTCAGGGACAACCTCACGCTCCAGCCCCTGGTCACGCTGCGCGGAGGCGTCGAGGTCACCGCCGTTACCCCGCCCCCGCACAGCGGCGCACCGGTGCGGGTGACCCTCCGGGACGAGGGCACCGGTGTGCCCCGCACGCTCCTGGCCGACGCCGTCCTGGGGTGCGACGGTGCCAACAGCCTGGTCCGCGCCTCCATCGGCTCCCGGATGCAGGACCTCGCCGCCCCCCAGCAGTGGCTCGTCGTCGATGTCCGCTGCCGCCTGCCGCTGCCCGCCTGGGACGGAGTCCACCAGATCTGCGACCCGCAGCGGGCGGCCACCTATATGCGTGTCGGCGAGGACCGCTACCGCTGGGAGTTCCGCCTGCGCACCGGCGAGCAGCCGCAGGAACTCACCGACCGCGGGCGTCTGCTCGCACTGATCGCCCCCTGGACGCCGGGCATCCCCGAGGACGAACTGCACGTCCTGCGCACCGCCTCCTACACCTTCCGCGCCCAGGTCGCCGACCGCTGGCGCAACGACCGCGTCTTCCTGCTCGGTGACGCCGCCCACCTCACCCCGCCCTTCATCGGGCAGGGAATGTGCGCGGGTGTGCGGGACGCCCACAACCTCACCTGGAAGCTCGCCCGCGTCCTCACCGGCCGCGCGAGCGAACCCCTGCTCGACACCTACCAGGCCGAACGCCAGCGTCACGCACGGCAGTTGATTCGCACCGCCGTGGCCGTCGGCGCCGTCATGACCGGCGGCGGAACGGGCACCGCACTGGCCCGCAATGCCGTCCTGCCCGCGCTCTCCCGTCTGCCGGGCGCCTCCCGCCTCGTCCTGTCCGCCGTCAGCCCACCGCTGAGACCGGGTCCCCTGGCCGGCCCCCGCCGCCCGGGCCACCCGCGCCCCGGGACGCTGTGCCCCCAGCCCCTCGTACCCGGCGCCGACGGCACTCCCCGCCCACTGGACGAGCTGCTCGGCGACGGCTTCGCGCTCCTGACCACCGAGCCGCTCGGTCCCGCCCTGCACGCGCTCGTGCGAACGCTGGACGCCCGCGTCGTCCACCTGGGCACCCCCCGGCACCAACAGCCCGGCACCGGCGGCGCCGAGCACCCCGCCGCACCGGGCACCAGCGCCCTGATCCACTGGATGGGCACCGCGGGTGCCGTCCTGCTCCGCCCCGACCGGGTCGTCCTCGCCACCGCGGCCCGGCCCCGCCCCGGTACGGCCTGCGGAGACGACCTGGCAGCCGCCACCGCCGCCTGGGCACCCCTGTTGTGCAGCAGCGCCCGCCCAGCCGAAGGCAAACCCTCCAGCAGTTCACATGCGTGAATAAGAATCAACCAGTCGCCTGTTGACGCGTCTGTAGCAACTGCCGGCGGCTCCCTCGTCGTCACCTTCGGCGGCAAGGTCGTGACGCCGTAGCGGTCAGCGCCTCCGGCCCGAGCGCGGGCCGGAGGCCACTGCGCCGGGGTCAGCTCCCCGAGGCGTACGCCACGAAGTGCGCCCAGGCGCCGGGCGTGAGCGCCAGCCGGGGGCCTTCGACGTTCTTGGAGTCGCGGACGTGGATGGTGCGGGGGGCTATGGCGATCTCGACGCAGGAGTTGCCGTCATTGCCGCTGCTGTAGCTGCTCTTGAACCACGACAGCTCGGAGGCATCACCGGCAGTGGTCGTGCGGATCATGTTTCTCCCAGCAGTTGCTCAATGAAGACCAGCGACTCTCGCGGCGAGAGCGCCTGAGCCCGGATGGTGCCATAGCGCAGATCAAAGATGCGTAGGTGTTTGGGATCTGAAGTCGGCCGACCGTTGAACGCGCCATCTGAGCGGCCCACCGCCGAGCCGTCCGCGAACTTCAGCAGTTCGATCTTGCCGTCCATGCCGGAGTGGGTCTCGCAGTTCAACGGCATCACCTGAAGAACGACGTTGTGCAGTCGACCCACCTCCAACAGACGTTCGAGCTGCTGGCGCCGCACCATTGTGCCCCCGATCGGACGGCGCAGAGCCGCCTCTTCCAGGACGAAGCTGAGCGCGGGCGCGGGTGAGCGCTCGAAGATCGACGCACGAGCCACGCGTGCGGCCACCATCCGCTCCACCTCGTCCGGGGAGTACGGCGGTTGCATGGCTTCGAACAGCGCTCTCGCATGGTCAGGGATCTGCAAGAGTCCGTTGATCCCATTGCTCTCGTAGATGCCGATCTCTACCGCCTGGGCCTCCAACTTGGCCAGCTGCCGCACCTTCTTCGGATACCGGACCCTCTTCACGTCCTCCCAGGCCGCGGCGATGAGCCCACCCGCCCCCAACACCTCGTCAGCCCTGTCCAGATATTCCTGCCGCGGAATCCGCTTGCCGCCCTCGACCTTGTAGACCAGGTCCTCTCCATAGCCCACCGCCGCCCCGAACTCGGCGGCCCGCATCCCCACCGCCTCCCGCCGCAGCTTCAACTGCCGTCCCACCGTGGTGATGACGGCGACGCCCCACTCGTCGTCGGGATCCACCTCCCACCCCGGTTCGTCCGCCTCGTCCCTGACCCGTACCGCCTCACCGTCCACCGGCATGCACCCCTCCGTCGTCCCGCGCTGCACCGCTGCGCCCTGCCCGTACCAACCGCTCCGACAGCCCGGACAGCACCGGACAAACACCGGACAGTCACCGTACGCATCCACTCGATCACTGCTCACGGTAGGCGGGAACAGCCACGCTGAGTGACGTGAACCAGGAAACCGCCGAGCCCGCGGCCGCCGAACCGGCATGCCGCTTCCCCCACTTCACCGTGCTGTTGTCGTCCACACCGCGCGGTGCCCGCCTCGCCCGCCTGCTCGCGGACGCCCAGCTCCGCAGCTGGGGAATCCCATCGGACGCCGCGCGCCACATCGTGGGGGAACTCGCCGCCAACGCGGTCACCCACGGCCGCGTCCCGGGCCGGGACTTCCGTCTCACGCTCTACGTGGTCGACGGCACGCTCCGCATCGAGGTCACCGACACCCGGTGTGAACGCCTCCCCCAGCTCCAACAGCCCGCTCCCGGCGCCGAGTCCGGCCGCGGCCTGCTCCTCGTGGACGCGCTGGCGGACCGCTGGGGCGTGCGGGAGGACCGCTTCCCGCGCAAGACGGTATGGGCGGAACTGCGCTGCGCACCGCCGGAACCCGCCCCCACGGGCCCCGGTCCCGACGGCTCCTTCTCCCAAGGAACATGAGGAGAAAGAAACCCCACCAAGCCCACCCCTCCCGCCCGAGGCCCATGCTCACTCGGGCGGGTGAACATCCACGGCTCGGCTGGATTTCGCGGCCCTCAAGTCCCCTACGCTCAGCGCAAACAATTGCACACATGCATCGGCCCCCGGCCGGGACTAGCGATCCCGATCGAGGGCCTGGCCACCGAGGAAGAGGAAGCTTCCCGATGGGTACCGAGAACCCTAGCGTGCCCCCGCACGCCGAGTCAGCCGTAGCCGCCAACGAACCCCACTCCCGGGCGAATCCACGCACGCGTGCCCGCCGGGGCGCCTACGGCGTCACCCACGACAACACCCGCCACACCACCCGCTTCACGGTGATCGGCAACCACCTGGCCCAGCACCCGGAGCTGTCGCTGGTCGCCATCGCGCTGGCCGTGCACATCCAGTCCCTGCCGAGCAACGCGCCCGTGGACATCAAGACGCTCGCCGAACGCTTCCCGGAGGGACGCGCCCGGATCGCCGCCGGGCTGCGCGATCTGGAGACGCACGGCTACCTGCGCCGCGTACGCGAACGCACCCCCACCGGCCGGATCGTCACCCGCACGATCAGCTGCAACCAGCCGAAGCCGACGCGCCACCACGCCACCACCCCCGCCGAGGCGAAGACGGCCCCCGAGGAGCACACCCCGCACAGGAAGCCCCGCGCCCCTCGCAAGAAGCACCCGCTCCCCCCGGTCCCCCAGCCGACGTGCCCCTCCCCGCCCCTCCTCCAGACGGCCACGGACCTCCTCGCCACCCTGCACCGCCAAGACCCCCGCCTGCTGCTCAGCTCCTGCGACACGGCCCACCTGGCCCCCGGTGTCGCCGCCTGGCTCGAACGCGACGTGCCCCCCGCCGCCGTACGCCACGCCCTCGCCACCGACCTGCCTCCCGAAGGCCCGCGCCGTCCCGCCGCCCTCCTCGCCCATCGGCTCACTGCCCAGCTGCCACCCCCGCCCCCCGTTCCGCACACCGGCCGAGCCGGCAGCCGCCCGGCATCCCCTCCAGACCTGCGACGGCTGCGACCGCGCCTTCCGCGCACCCGAGCCCGGCCGCTGCCGCGACTGCCTCCCGGAGGCAGCCGATCAGGGCCCGCGCACCCCGGGAGCTGGGCCGCGTCGGCAGTGGCGGGGCCGTGGGGCACAGGGTCCTCGGGCAGGATCGCCGATGTATGGAAGATTGGATACCTTTGTATGAAGCACATCTCGTGGAGGTACACCATGTCCGCCACTCAGATCGACATCGACGACGAGGCTCTTGCCGACGCGATGAGGCTGTCCGGCGCGAAGACCAAGAAGGAGATGGTCAACCTGGCGTTGCGTGAGTACGCCGAGCGTCGGCGGCGCACAGAGGCACGGCTGCGCCATCTGGAGCGCGCCCAGCATTGGGACGAGGACGGGTTCTGGCGCCGCCACGCGGCGGAGAAGGGCTCCGCTGACGGGGACCGAGCGGAGAAGGGCGTCGCCTGACCGTGATCCGCTATCTCGCCGACTCGACTGCTGTGTGGCGGCTCCAGCGACACCGCAAGCTCAACGATCTCTGGGCCCACGAGATCGACGAAGGAGCCATCGGGTCGTGTGCCGCGCAGCGGACCGAGTTCCTCCAGTCGGCGCGGAACCTCGACGAGTACGACCACATGACCGATATGTTCGCCGATCTGTACCCGGACGTTCCGGTCCCCAAGGGGGCCTGGCGCTGGATCGAGGCGGCCCAGTACCGGCTCGCCCAGCGGGGACAGCATCAGAGCCTGTCCACGGTCGACTGGCTGGTCTGTGCCACGGCCGCTCATCACAGGCTCGTCGTCCTGCACGACGACCACGACTTCCGAGCCGTCGGCCGCGTTCTCACCGACGTGGTGGAGCGCAACGTCTTCGCGACCGCGGACTGACCGCGAGGCCGACCGGCAAGCCGCAGGGCTCGGCTTCGAACCCTCCTGCGCCGCGGTGCGTCCGTCCGTGCGCACGGACACGCACTGGATGCACGCGGCCGTCGTCGAGAACGGGCTCGGGCCGGGGGCCGCCCTGTGGGCGGCGCGTTCCGGGGCGGCTGTCGAGGCCGCGGCGCTGGGGGAGGCCGTGGGGCTGCCCGGCGAGGGGGACCCGCGGGCCGCCGCCCGGTTCGATCAGGCGCGGTGGGCGGGGGACGAGCGGCTCGCCGGCGTGCTGGCCGCGCTGCTGCACCAAAGCGGGCGGGCGCGGCTCGCGGCGCGGCTCGCCGGGGTGGCGGGCATGCCGCTCGCGCGCCGGGTCGCCGATCTCGTGGGGCCGCACCCGGCGCTGCACCGGCCGTATCCGGACGAGGAGCGGCGGCCCGGCCTGGCGCGGATGTCCCACGCCGCCGACCTCGGTCTGCTGCACGCTGTCGCCCGGGCCACCGCGGAGACGGACGAGGCGCGCGAGCAGGTGGAGTGGTCGGCGCTGCACGCCGACGACATCACGGCCATGGACGGAGGGTGCGGTGCGGGAGGCGTTCGCCGATCTGCCGGCCGACGCCGCCGTCCGCTGCCGGGCCGAGGCACGCAGGGCATGCGCCGAGGGGCGGATCGCCGGTGTCGAGGAGGCCGTCGCCGCGACCTGGCGCTGGCGGTCGGGCGCCTTCCCGAAGCTGGTCCAGACGGTGGGTCCACTCGAAGCCGCCATGGCCGCCGACACCGCCGTGGCCGAAGGTGTCACCCGCCGCATCGAGGACGCGCTCGGCGACGGCGTCGTGCACGTCGTCGGCTCCCGGCGCATGGGCTGCGCCCTGCCCGGTGCGGACCTGGATCTGGTCGCGGTACTGCCCGGCACGGTCGAACCGGCCGCCGTGCAGGCGCGATTGAGGACCGCGCTGCATGGGGCCGCGGACGTGCGCGAGGTGGTCGGGGCACGCGTACCCGGCCTGCGGCTGCGGCTCGACGGGCTGGACGTGGACCTGGTCGTCGTCGCCGCCGGCTCGATGGACCCCCCCGAGGCGGTGGACCGCCGGGCCGAGCTGGGCGAGGCGGCGGCGATCGCGCTCAGCGCCGTGAGCGACGCCGACGCGGTGCTCGCCTCGGCCGGCGCACACGGGTCGGCCTTCGCCCGGCTGGCCAGGCAGGTCAAGGCATGGGCGAAGGCGCGGGGCCTGGACTCGGCGCCGTTCGGGGGCCTGCCGGACCTGGCCTGGTGCGTCCTGGCGGCCCGCACCGCGGGTGAGGCCGGCGACCTGCCGCCGGCCGATCTGCTGCGGCACTTCTTCGCGACCTGGGCGGCCTGGGACTGGCGCGACCCCGTGGGCTCCGCGGACGGGCCGCCTCGGCCCCTTCCCCTCACCATCACGACACCGTCCGCCCCGGTGCGCCCCTGCACGGACCAGGTCACGGCGGGCATGCGCGACCTCGTCACCCAAGAGCTGTTCCGTGCATGGGAATTGCTGGACGCGACCACGGACCCCTGCCCGTGGGCCGAGTTGCTCGCGCCTCCCCCGCTGCACCGCCGCCACGCGGCCTGGGCGGTCGTGACCGTGGGCCCTGGCGCGGAGGAGGGCCGGGTCCGGGGCAGGATGCGGGCCCTCGTCGCCGATCTCTCGGAGGCGGCCCCGGCCTGCCACGCCTGGCCCCGCCCCTTCTCCACGGCCCCCGCCCGCTACGCCATCGGCCTGGGCCCCACCCCGCCGACCGCCGATCACCTCGCGGCGGTCGGTGAGCGCCGGCTGCGCGGCCTGGCCGGGGTCACGCTCACGAGGGCCGAAGGAGGCGAGGTTCCCACCCTGCGCTGATCGCTTGCCCGGGGCTCCGGGGGAGGGGAGGCCGGCGTGTGTTCTGCCGTGCCGTCCCGGTACCCGACATCCCGCCTGCCTGGCTCCCGCGTGCCATCACCGCGACCTGCGTGGAAGACGTCCTCGGCATCGGGCACATACGCAGAGGCGCTGTTCGACCTGTCGCACGACAGGAGCGCGGAGCCGGACCGTGCCGCCGCCCCTCACCCACTCACGTACGGGAGACCGTTCCGCAGGACTCCCCTTCCTCCGACGTGGCGTCCGGCTCGTTCGACAGGGGCCGGCTGCGGTCGTACGGATCCGACGCGGGGCCGCTGGGCGGTGCGCCGGTGGGAGCCTCGTTGGGGAAGACGGGGTGGAAGTACCCGTCGTGGACACCGCATTCGCTGTTGAAGAAGTAGGCGTCGTAGTTCTCCACCATGAGCTTGCCCTTGGTAGCCACCCACTTGCGCGGATCTGCCAGGGACATGGTCAGGTCTCGGCGGATGATGGTGCGCGCCACCACATCGCTGCCCCCGTCGGCCTTCACCAGGGGATAGACGAACGTGTAATCCGCGTGCACCCGTACCTCACCCGGTCTCCCGGCGGCGAAGGTCATGTGGCCGCGCACCTTGACCACCGCGCCGACCAGGCGCACCTCGTCCGGGTCGAAACGGCTCACCAGGTCCGTGGGGTCGTTGTCCCGGCTGGGATCCCGCAGCGACCGCCGCAGTCGTACCACAATGGCCGCGGCCTTCGGGTCGAGGAGGGCGACCGCCCGGGTGGGCTGCCCGCCGCGCAGGACGGCCGGATCCAGATTCGTCCCGACGAGGAACTCCTTGGTGCGGCGCAGGGCCAGCGCCACATCGGCTTTGCTCATCCCGCCGACGGCCTTGGCGGTCGGCAGTTCGATGGCATCCGCGCCGTCGGCCCAGGCCAGGGCGGGCGATCCGCGGAAGGGGTGGTCGCGCGTGGGCAGCCCCGTTTGGTCGACCTCGCCGGGGGCGCCGCTCGGCAGCGCCGTCTCGGCGGGCAGGGGCGACGGGGATGCGTCGGCACCGGTGCGGCCGGGGAGCCGGTCGAGAACCAGCGCGGGACGGACCGCGACCACGGCGAGTGCCACGGCCAGCAGCACCCCGACCGCCGAACCGAACCGCCGCCGACGGCGGCCCTTTCCGTTGATCTCCCGCCACGCGGGCCCGGTGTGCCAGCCGGCCGGGGTCCAGGGCTGCGGCCCCTGCTGCCGCGTGCGCCGTCCCGCGCGCGGCCGCCACCGGCGGTGGGTACCGCCGCGCTGCTCCTCCGCTTCCTCCTCCCGCAGTCGCCGGGTCACCATCCGGGCGCGCGCCGACGGCTCCTTCGGCGCACCGGCGCCGCCACTCTCCGCGGCGTCACGCAGAAACGCCTCCCACTGCTCGTCGGGTATCGAGGACTCCTCACCGGGCCGCTCGTCGGGCTGCTCGGGTGGCGGGACGGTACTCACGGGCTCACTCTCGTCGGGGCACTGCGGGGATGGGACAAACGGTGCAGGGGCACGGTCCCCGCGGGTACGGCAGGCCGCGGCACACGCGGCCCGGACACCGGCGCAAGATCCTTGGTAGGCCGTGTCACCGCTGCTCACAAGCCATATGCGGGGTCATGCCAAACACGTGATCGAACCGGTACGCACTCGACGTCACGGGCCGGACCACGTGCGGCACGCGCGCGGGGAGTGCAGGTCGGCGGGCCGCAGGCGGTCAGCGCGGCTCGAAGCGGCCGTACGCTTCCAAGCGCGTGCCCGCGCCGCCCAGCCAGGAGCCGTCGTCCGGCCAGAACTCCAGCGGACGACGGAGCCCGGTCGCCGGATTTTCCAGCCGCGCAGCAGTGGCGTCGGTGGCGGCGGCAACGACCCGCCATTCTCAATATTGAAAACGCTACGTTGCGTTTATAAATATTGAAACAAATGCGTTGCGCATGGTTGACATAAAGGCATCTACGGGCATCAATTCTGTTGCAACAACACTGTCACGCAATGCAATTCCACATCCGCGCAACGTTGCAATGAGTTGGAGTGAACGCTAAACTCGGCGGGCCACAGGCCGTCAGGGAGCACCGAGGAGACCGCGATGCCGGGAGGCAGGCTCACCCAGCAGGAACGCCAGCAGATCGCACTGGGCCTGGCCGACGGCCTCGCCTACGCGGAGATCGCCCGGCGCCTGGAGCGCCCGACCTCGACCGTCACACGCGAGGTCATGCGCAACGGCGGCCCCACCGCCTACCGCGCCGACCTCGCCCAACGCGCCACCGAGCACCGCGCCCACCGCCGCCGGCAGGCCGCTCCCCGGGGCGCGAAGGCGCCCGCGCAGGCCCACGGGCGCGACGCCGAGGCGGTCCGCGCGTACGAAGAGACGTTCACCACCGCCATGATGCAGTCGGGTATGCCCAAGATGATGGCCCGGGTCATGGCCGCCCTCAGCCTCACCGACACCGGCAGCCTCACCGCGTCCGAACTCGTGCAGCGCCTCGATGTCAGCCCGGCGTCCGTCTCCAAGGCGATCGCGTTCCTGGAGAGCCAGAGCATGGTCCGCCGGGAGCGCGACGGACGCCGCCGCGAGCGCTATGTCGTCGACGACGACATCATGTACCAGTCGATGATGGCCAGCGCCCGGTCCATGGCCCAGATCGTCGAGACCGCACGACAGGGCGTCGGCATCCTCGGCCCCCGCACCCCGGCCGGCGTCCGCTTCGAGAACATCGCCCGCTTCCTCGACTTCGTCGCCGAGAGCACGGCCCGTGCCGCGGAGCAGGCCCGCGAGATCCTCCACACGAAACCCGGGACGAATCCGGACGGCACCCCCACGCCCCCGGACCGCACCGCCGAGCCACGGTCGGACCGCGGACGGACAGCCGGCCGCCTCAGAACGCCCGGCCCGGCACCCTCCGCACCGGAAGCATGACGGGCCTTCGAGCCGCGAAGACCCGCCATGCCCCAAAGTTCAGCTCGGCCAAGGGCTGCGCAGGTGACCGAGCGGATCCAGGCCACGCCCCAGGTGCGTCACAGCCCACCCGTGTCCCCCGTCCCCCGGCGGGCTGCGCCGCCACCGTCGGATCCGCTGCCCAGGAACGCGAAGGGGCCCGTACGACTCACGTCGTACGGGCCCCTTCAGGCCGGATACCGACCCTCAAGCAAGAGGAACTTACTTGACGATCTTGGTGACCTGGCCGGCGCCCACGGTGCGGCCACCCTCACGGATGGCGAACTTCAGGCCCTCTTCCATGGCGACGGGCTGGATGAGCTCCACCTTCATCTCGGTGTTGTCACCCGGCATGACCATCTCGGTGCCCTCGGGGAGGGTCACCACGCCGGTCACGTCCGTCGTACGGAAGTAGAACTGCGGACGGTAGTTGTTGAAGAACGGCGTGTGGCGGCCGCCCTCGTCCTTGGACAGGATGTACGCCTGCGCCTCGAACTCGGTGTGCGGGGTGACCGAGCCCGGCTTGATGATGACCTGGCCGCGCTCGACGTCCTCGCGCTTGATGCCGCGGAGCAGCAGACCGACGTTCTCACCGGCCTGGCCCTCGTCGAGCAGCTTGCGGAACATCTCGATGCCGGTGACCGTGGTGGAGGTCTTCTCCGGCTTGATGCCGATGATCTCGACGGTCTCGTTGACCTTGAGGATACCGCGCTCGATACGGCCGGTGACGACCGTACCGCGACCGGTGATCGTGAAGACGTCCTCGATCGGCATCAGGAACGGCTTGTCGACGTCGCGCTCGGGCTGCGGGATGGACTCGTCGACAGCCGCCATCAGGTTGAGGACGGAGTCCACCCACTCCTTCTCGCCCTCGAGCGCCTTCAGAGCGGAGACCTTGACGACCGGAACGTCGTCGCCCGGGAACTCGTACTCGGTGAGGAGCTCACGGACCTCGAGCTCGACGAGCTCCAGGATCTCCTCGTCGTCCACCATGTCGGCCTTGTTCAGGGCGACAACGATGTAGGGAACGCCGACCTGGCGGGCCAGGAGCACGTGCTCCTTGGTCTGCGGCATCGGGCCGTCGGTGGCGGCGACCACCAGGATCGCGCCGTCCATCTGGGCGGCACCGGTGATCATGTTCTTGATGTAGTCCGCGTGACCCGGGCAGTCGACGTGGGCGTAGTGACGCGACTCGGTCTGGTACTCGACGTGCGCGATGGAGATGGTGATACCGCGCTGGCGCTCCTCGGGCGCCTTGTCGATGTTGTCGAACGGGGTGGCCTCGTTCAGTTCCGGGTACGCGTCGTGCAGCACCTTGGTAATGGCGGCCGTGAGGGTCGTCTTACCGTGGTCGATGTGACCGATGGTGCCGATGTTGACGTGCGGCTTAGTCCGCTCGAACTTCGCCTTCGCCACTGGGGTCCTCCTGTGGAGTGGTTCTGTACGCCTTACTCATCGGCGCCAGGTGATCTTTGCTGGGGTGCCGCCCGCCGGGGTTCTCTCCGGGGCCCGAGACCCGGGGTCTCGGCCGCGGATCGGACCCCCGGCGGTCGGTGTCAAGCCTAAAGCGTGTAACGGGGTGCGTTACTCGCCCTTGGCCTTCGCGATGATCTCCTCGGCGACGTTCCGCGGAACCTCGGCGTAGGAGTCGAACTGCATCGAGTAGCTCGCGCGACCCGACGTCTTGCTGCGGAGGTCGCCGACGTAGCCGAACATCTCCGACAGCGGAACCAGGCCCTTCACGACTCGGGCGCCGGCACGCTCCTCCATGGCCTGGATCTGGCCACGACGGGAGTTGATGTCACCGATGACGTCGCCCATGTAGTCCTCGGGCGTGGTGACCTCGACGGCCATCATCGGCTCGAGCAGCACGGGGCTGGCCTTGCGGGCGGCCTCCTTGAACGCCTGCGAACCGGCGATCTTGAACGCCAGCTCGGAGGAGTCGACCTCGTGGTAGGCACCGTCCAGCAGGATGACGCGCACGCCGGTCATCTCGTAACCGGCGAGGATGCCGAACTGCATGGCCTCCTGGGCGCCGGCGTCGACCGAAGGGATGTACTCCTTCGGGATACGGCCACCGGTGACCTGGTTCACGAACTCGTAGGAGGTGTCACCGCTCTCGATCGGCTCGATCGAGATGATCACCCGGCCGAACTGACCGGTACCACCGGTCTGCTTCTTGTGGGTGTACTCGACCTTGTCGACCTTCCTGCGGATGGTCTCGCGGTAGGCGACCTGCGGCTTGCCGACGTTGGCCTCGACCTTGAACTCACGGCGCATGCGGTCGACCAGCACCTCAAGGTGCAGCTCGCCCATGCCGCCGATGATGGTCTGGCCGGTCTCCTCGTCCGAGTGGACCTGGAAGGACGGGTCCTCCTCGGCCAGGCGCTGGATCGCGACGCCCAGCTTCTCCTGGTCGCCCTTCGACTTGGGCTCGATGGCGACCTGGATGACCGGCGCCGGGAAGTCCATGGACTCCAGGATCACCGGGGCCTTGTCGTCGCACAGCGTCTCACCGGTCGTGGTCTGCTTCAGGCCCATGACCGCGACGATGTCGCCGGCGCCCACCGAGTCGATCTCCTCACGCTTGTTCGCGTGCATGCGGTAGATCTTGCCGATGCGCTCCTTACGGCCCTTGACGGAGTTCAGCACGGCGGAGCCGGACTCCAGACGGCCGGAGTACACGCGGACGAAGGTGAGCTTGCCCAGGTGCGGGTCGCTCATGATCTTGAACGCCAGCGCGGACAGCGGCTCGTCGTCGGACGGCTTGCGCTTGACGACCGTCTCCGGGTTCTTGACGTCGTGGCCCTCGATGGCCTCGATGTCGACCGGGGACGGCAGGTAGCGCACGACCGCGTCGAGCAGGGGCTGGACGCCCTTGTTCTTGAACGCGGTGCCGCAGAACACCGGGGTGACGGTGGTGCCGGTGCCCTTGCCGGACGCGATGGTGATACGACGGATCGCGGCGTAGAGCTGCTCCTCGGTGGGCTCCTCGCCCTCCAGGTACAGCTCCATCAGCTCTTCGTCGTTCTCCGCGACGGCCTCGAGCAGCTTGCCGCGCCACTCCTCGGCCGCCTCGGTGTGCGTGGCCGGGATGTCGACGGTGTCGTACATCTCGCCCTTGGTCGCCTCCGCGGACCAGACCAGGGCCTTCATGCGGACCAGGTCCACGACGCCCTTGAAGTCGGCCTCCGCACCGATCGGCAGCTGCATGACCAGCGGCTGCGCGCCCAGGCGGTCGGAGATCATGTCGACGCAGCGGTGGAACTCGGCACCGGTGCGGTCGAGCTTGTTGACGAAGCAGATGCGCGGAACGCCGTAGCGGTCCGCCTGACGCCACACCGTCTCGGACTGGGGCTCGACGCCGGCAACGCCGTCGAACACCGTCACGGCACCGTCGAGCACGCGCAGGGAACGCTCCACCTCGACGGTGAAGTCGACGTGACCCGGCGTGTCGATGATGTTGATGGTGTGGTCGACGTTGTCCAGCGGCCAGTGGCAGGTGGTGGCAGCAGAGGTGATCGTGATGCCACGCTCCTGCTCCTGCTCCATCCAGTCCATGGTGGCAGCGCCGTCGTGGACCTCACCGATCTTGTAGGAAACGCCGGTGTAGAACAGGATCCGCTCGGTGGTGGTCGTCTTGCCCGCGTCGATGTGGGCCATGATCCCGATGTTGCGGACCCTGGCCAGGTCAAGTGAAGTGGTAGCCATAAGGCTTCAGTCTTCTCTCGGTCTCGATGGGGTAGCGACTACCAGCGGTAGTGCGCGAAGGCCTTGTTGGACTCGGCCATCTTGTGCGTGTCCTCGCGCTTCTTCACCGCGGCACCGAGGCCGTTGGAGGCGTCGAGGAGCTCGTTGAGCAGACGCTCGGTCATGGTCTTCTCGCGACGGGCGCGGGAGTAACCGACCAGCCAGCGCAGCGCCAGGGTGTTGGCACGGCCGGGCTTGACCTCGACCGGAACCTGGTAGGTGGCGCCACCGACACGGCGGGACTTGACCTCGAGGGTCGGCTTGATGTTCTCGAGAGCGCGCTTGAGCGTGATGACCGGGTCGTTGCCCGTCTTCTCGCGCAGACCCTCCATGGCGCCGTAGACGATGCGCTCGGCGGTGGAGCGCTTGCCGTTCAGCAGCACCTTGTTGATCAGCGAGGTCACCAGAGGAGAGCCGTAGACCGGGTCGATGATGACCGGGCGCTTCGGGGCGGGGCCCTTACGAGGCATTCTTACTTCTCCTTCTTGGCGCCGTAGCGGCTGCGGGCCTGCTTGCGGTTCTTGACACCCTGGGTGTCGAGCGAGCCACGGATGATCTTGTAGCGAACACCCGGCAGGTCCTTCACACGGCCGCCGCGCACGAGCACGATGGAGTGCTCCTGCAGGTTGTGTCCCTCACCCGGAATGTAGGCCGTGACCTCGATCCCGCTGGTCAGACGCACACGCGCGACCTTACGCAGGGCCGAGTTCGGCTTCTTCGGGGTGGTCGTGAACACACGCGTGCACACGCCACGGCGCTGAGGGGAACCCTCGAGTGCGGGCGTCTTGTTCTTCTCGACCTTGTCCTGCCGGCCCTTGCGGACCAGCTGCTGGATCGTAGGCACTACTTCTCCGGTTTCTGTGTGCCGATGGGTACAGCTAACCTGGAACGTCGCCGACCCACGCGGTCGGGTGTGTCGAATCCCGCGGACTCCCGCCGCCAGGCAGAAAGAGGCGCAGATTACGGTGGCCGGTGACGGCCCCCGGTGCGGTTTGCAGGCACGCACGAGAGCCAGGGCACACCCCAGGCACAAGGTCTGAGCGTACCCAGCGCACTGACTCCGGTCAAAACAAAAGCAACGGGGCCGATCACGGCCGGCGTCCCCGCCGTCCGGGCCGCGTGTCGGGTGTGTGGCGCGCCACATGGCGCGGGACGACCGGCGGGCACCCGCACGGCCGCCGACTGCCGACAGCCGGGCGCGGGTAGCGGACGCTCTCCTCGTCTACCCCATCGGGGCGGCGGTATTCCTGTCGTCCCCGGCATTGTGGGCCCCGGGCACACGGACCGGCGAAGTGTGATCCGTCCCGCGCGTGTCGCGGCCCACGAAGTACGCCGGACGGTTCTGTACGGCCGCGCCGCGCCCCGCCGCGCCGCGCTCCCGTGCCGCGCCGCGCCCCGCCGCGCCGGATCACCGCACCCGGCGGGCCGTCCCACGGACCGCGCGTTCCGCGGCGAAGACGTCTTCCAAGCGGAAGAGCTGGGCCCGGCCCGCCCTGCCGGCCGGCTTGAGGCGGCCCAGCTGGACCCACTTGCGGATGGTCGCGGGGGCGACACCGGCCTCCCGGGCGGCCAGCGGGCCGGGGATCAGCGCCGGCAGGCCGTCGGTCATGCGCCGGCCTCCCCGGTGGCCGCCGCGCGCTCCCACTCCCCCTCGTCCCAGGTGTGCCGGTAGGCCGGATCGTCGTGGCAGCCGCAGACCGGGTCCGGGCAGCGGCACGCGGGGTTGATGCACAGCACCGCGCTGCGGTCGGGGAAGGCCCGCAGGGAGACCGAGTCACACCAGGGGCAGCGGCCGAAGACCCGTACGACGGTCTCGGTGTCGCCCAGGGCGCGGGCGCAGCGGCGGGCCATGCGCCGCGTCTCGTCGCGCACATGTGCCGCCAGGACGGGGTCGGCTGCGATGCCGTCGAGCAGGGAGGCGATGCGGCGCAGCCGCTCGGGCACCGGGGCGCGGCGCGCCCGGGGCAGGCCCAGCCGGTCGCGGACGGCCTCCTCCAGTTCGATCACGCCGTCCGTGATGTCGCGGATGGCGTCGGAGATGTGCAGGCGCAGCGGGGCCGCGCTGTGCCCGGGGGCGACGAGGCCGTGCCGCTGCTGCAGGAGCAGGGCCTCCTCGCGCTCCTCGCGGATCCGGCCGGCGAGGCCGGGCGGGGGCGGGACCGAGGGGCGGTGGTGGGCGGGGGCGGTGCGGCCCGGGACGAGTTCGGCGGACAGCTCCGGGAACTGCTGGAGGAGGGTGGTGATCCATAGGGCGGCCTGGGCCGCGCTGCTCTCCTCAGGCAACGGAACCTCCCTGCGCGGGGAGGTACGCCAGGGCCGCCGGGAGGTGACGGGCCGGTACGGGGACCGGCCGGCCGGAGC
Organism: Streptomyces caeni; assembly: GCF_042678285.1. Lineage (NCBI taxonomy): Bacteria > Bacillati > Actinomycetota > Actinomycetes > Kitasatosporales > Streptomycetaceae > Streptomyces > Streptomyces caeni. Next base: position 61,079 of record NZ_JBHUDX010000028.1, on the reverse strand, counting down.
GCCAGAGGCGGCCGCCGCAGACACCGTCGAACCAGTTCTCGGCCGGGGCCACCGTCTCCTCGCAAGCGCGGCGCACGGTGCAGCGGGCGCAGGCGCGCAGGGCAGGGGCGGCCTCCCCGGGCTTCTTGGAGAAGACGACGCGCGGAGGAAGCCCGGCGCAGGCGGCGGCGGACCGCCAGGCCGATGCGGGTGGGCAGGAGCTGGATGCGGACATGGGACCTCCCTGTGGCTCCGGGAACGCCGGCTCGGGGACGAGCCAGGCGGAGCGAACGCCCATACGGTTACAGATTGCGTGCGCGCTCGCAACGTTTTTCGGTCCCCGTCCGCGGCACCCTCTTCACGGACGCCCCGAATCCCGACGGTTTCTCCGCACCGCTTGCACGAGAGCATGTAATTCCGCGCGCGCAAGCAAGCTAAACTTGCCTTCCCCCGAGAGAAGCGAGCACACGATGACCAGCCAGGATCTGGACGCGTTCGCCGCGTGGGTCGAGGGCCTGATGCGCGACCGCGGCTACGACATCGACAGCCCACGCGGCGGCGGCAAGTCGCGGATCGCGGACGAGGCGGGCGTGCACCGCGCCGCCGTCACCCGCCTGCTGCAGCGCCAGAGCATGCCGGACCTGGAGACCACGCGCCGACTCGCCCGCGCCCTGGGCGTGCCGGTGCGCGACATGCTCATCCGCTCCGGCCGGCTGACCGCGGAGGAACTGGCGGACCCCCACGACCAGTTGGCCGCCCCTGCGCCCAGCGCGGAGTTCGCCCGCCGTCCCACGCTCGAAGAGGTCGCCGACCTGCTGGGCGTGCCCGCCGACCGGCGGGACATGTTCGTGCGGGTCGTGGAGCAGTTCCTGCCGAGCGAGGCGGAGACCGAGGCGGCCCAGGCACTGGAGGACGGGCGGACGCCGATGGAGCCGGCGACAGGGACCTCCCTCGGCACCGGCTGACCTCACCGCCGTCGACCCGCACCCATGGCGGTGGTTCACATCACCCGCGCCGCCTTCGCCCGGCTCCCCGCCGCGCTCCACCCCACTCCCCCACCGCCCTCCGCCGCACACATCAACCGCGGCCCCGGCACCTCCCCACCGCTCACCGCTCACCACTCACCGCCTCCCGTCCCATCGCCTCGCCCGCCGCCGACCGCCGCCTCCCCGCCCGGCCTTTCCATCACGTTCGCCCCCCTCACCGCAAGCACCTCGCCGATTTAGTTGCGCGCGCGCACGCTCATCTGTCACAGTTGGTGCAGCGGCGGAGCTGTGCCCGCGAGGCGGGCCAGGTCATCTCGCCGTATGCCGGGCCGGGGCGCCGCGGCCCCTCCCCTCCCCCGCGCGGCGCCGGCCCGGTGTCTCTCACTCCGCCCAGCCGTCCCGAGGTGACCCGGCATGACCACACCCACCCCACCGAGCGCCTTCCCCGATGTCGAGGCCCTGGTCGTCGACATCCTGCAGGCCGACTCCGCCCTGTCCACGGCGCTCGTCACCGTGCAGCCGCCGACGGGCTTCGACGGCACGGCCGCCGCCGTCCTCGTCAACCGGCGCGGCGGCGCCTGGATCGGCCAGCTCCACGTCGACCAGCCGCTCATCGAGCTGGAGGTGTACGGCCCGACCAAGCACGACGCGCACGTCCTGGCCAACTCGGCGCGCCGCGCCCTGATGGCCGCGGCCGGCAACACCTACGGCACCAACCAGATCACCGAGGTGGAGGAGATGGACGGCCCGCGCTGGCTGCCCGACTACCTCTACTCCGGAGCCAACCGCTACGTGGCCGTGCTGAAGGTGTTCCTGAACGTCTACTGAGCACCACGAACGTTCACGCCCGGGCGGTGCTCCCACCGCCCCCACAGACCGAAGGCCCCGCCGTCCCCGGCGGGGCCTTCGCCGTACCCGGACCAACACGGGGACGGCACCCCAACAACCCTCTGTACAAGGAGAAAACCAACCATGGCAGGTACCAACTCCTCCGAGATCCGCATCGCCGGCGTCGGCCGCCTCTACGTCGCCGCCCCCGGCACGGCCGTACCGACCGCCTTCACCGGCGACTCCGCCGCCGACTGGGGCACCGGCTGGAAGGACCTCGGCTTCACCAGCGGCGACGGCGTCACCTTCAGCAAGAAGGACAAGCTGGAGCCGATCGACGTGTGGCAGGCGGTCAGCCCGGTCCACTTCGTCTACTCGGACCGGGACCTGACGCTGAAGTTCTCGCTGATGCAGTTCAACGAGGACACGCTGCCGTTCTTCATGGGCGGCGGCACGGTCAACGCGGTGGACCCCACCAACAACCCGGGCGTCTACCAGTACGACGTCGCGGACCAGCCGCACGCCGACGCCCGCGCGCTCGGCCTGGAGTTCACCGACGTCCGGGCGGACGACGGCTCCACCGTGACCTACCGCTTCGGCGTCCCGCGCGGCCAGGTCACGGCGTCGGACGACATCAAGCTCGCCCGCAAGGCCGCGGCCCAGCTCGGCATCACCTTCACGGCCATGGCCGCCGCCGACGGGTCGGCGCTGGCCAGCTTCGTGATGAAGGACGCCTCGTACCTGGTCTGAGCCACCCGCCGATCCACCGGCCGATCCACCGGGCGGGGCGGCCGATGCCGCCCCGCCCGCCCCGCCCATCCGCTCATCAGGACCCACTCGGCCCCCTGGGCCCCACGGACGCACAAGGAGCACACATCACCATGGCCCGTTTCGACGTCAACGCCGCCCGCGCCCAGCGCCTGGAAGCCCTCGGCCACACCTGGTCGTTCGAGCTCGATGGCGAGACCTACACCCTGCCCACCGAGCTGACGCGCGCGACCGCGAAGTCGCTGCGCAGGCTCGACGACAACGACGTGGACGGGCTGCTCCGACTGCTCATGGGCGAGGAGCAGTTCACCCGCTTCGAGCGGCACGAGGTCACCATGCAGGACATCGCCGCCGTCCTGGAGGCCTACGGCAAGGAGACCGGGCTCGGCCTGGGGGAAGACTGAGCCTCGTCGGGTTCGTCGACGAACACGCCGAGGCCCTCGAAGCGGACCTGCTCCGCTACTACGGCATCGACCTGCTCGACTGGCACCGCGACCGCCTCTCCGCCCGTCGGCTCGCGGTGCTGGTCAAACACCTGCCGCGGGACAGCGCCCTCAACCGGGAGCTGCACGGCGAGGCGGCCGACTGGTCGGTGACGGATCATCTGCTGGCGGCCGCCGTGGACCATCTGGCGGCCGCCAACTGGATGTTCGCCTGCGTCAACTCGGCCGAGGACGGGGACCAGCCGGAACCGCCGGCTCCGGTGCCGCGCCCTGCGGACCCGGCGGAGGAGCCGGACGGCGGAGCGGAAGCCGAGCGCTCCGAGGACGGCGCTGCCGGGACGACGACCCCGCGGGCGGGTGCCGCGCAGAGCTCCCGGCCCGATTCCCGAGCCGGCACCGGGGACGGGACCGGCACCGGCACCGGCACCGGCACGGCCCCGTCCCCGGTGCAACTGGCCAGGTTCTTCGCCTGAACCACCGGGCGGTCCCGCCCCGCTCAGCGGGAGTCCGACGGCCCGGGCTGCTCGTCGCTCCGTCGGCCGGCCGCCCGCCCCTCCAGTTCGTCGGCGAGGGCGCGGGCCCGGTCCGACAGCCGCGGCCGTCCCGCGCCCCGGGCCGCCGAGGACTCGGCGGGATCCTCCTGCCGTTCCTCCGGCTCCGCCCGTCGTCCCCTGTCCCGCCCGGCCCCCGTCTCACCGGGCCGGTCGAGCGGGGGCACGCTGGGCCGCCCGTTGCGGCGGACCACCGGCCGCCGGTCCGACGGCGCCGACCGCTTCTCGCGTATCTCGCGGGCGGACAGCAGGATGTCGGCCGCGGAACCGGTCGCCGGCCAGCCGCTCGGGTCCCCTGATTCGTCCCCGGCGTCGGCAGCAGCCTCCGTACCGCTGGGCGGCGGGGGAACGGACGGGAGCGCGTCGGCCGCACGCCGACCGCCGCCCTCGCGGACCCCCTCCTCGCGGCCGTACGGCGCGGCGGAGGCATCGCGGGACGCCCCGGGCGCACCCCCGGCGCCGGACCCCCGCACCGGCGTCCCGTCCGCCACGGACCGCTCCCGCTCCCCGCGTCTCTCCACCCTCGTCACCTCCGAAGGGGGGCGCAGGAGCTGGACGTACGGCAGCGGTATCACCTCGCCGCCGCCCCGCTCGCCCTCGGGCCGACGGGCCCGGCGCGGCCGGCGTCCCGTGCGGGCGTCCTCCTGCCCCTGGAGGTAGGCGGCGGTGATCCGCTCCTCGTACGCCCGCCGTATCGCGGGCAGCCGCTCGTCGACCACATCGGCCCAGCCCGCGCTGTAGGCGGACAGTTCGCGCCGGTCGAGCTCGCCCCGGGGAAGGATCACCAGTTCGTCCGGTGCGTATCCGAGGCGGAGGACGAGCTCGGAGACACGGGCGATGAGATGTGGCAGATCGGGGGCTAGTTCAAGCCAGTCGATCGCATGCTGATGCCGCGCGTTCGCGTCCCGATCCACCCCATAGGCCTTGCTCTCGTCCCTGCCCCATCGCGCCCCCGCGCGAGGACGGCTGCCCCACCGCCGTCCACCGTCGTCTGACAGACCCTCACTTCCCCGGATGAGGGCCGCTGTTCACGCTTCATTCACCGACGGGAGGACGGCCGGATCCTACTCCACGACACCGACACGACCTTCATCGCACCCCGCATCGCCGCAGGTGGGACATGGGCCGGGTGGGCGTCCCGGCCGAACACGGAACAGCACCCCCGGATTGCTCGTACACTCGTTCGAATATGGGGTTCACGCGCCCCAGAGGCGCCACCTGTACCACCAGCCCAGCGGACAGACCGGAAAGCAGGCAGACATGGTGACTGGCACGAGCAACTCCCCACAGCAGCCGATCGACGCCTACACCCGCCTCGCCCACCTCCTGCGCACCCCTGCCCCCGACCGCGATGCGCTGCTCGACCAGCTGTACGAGGAACTGCTCACCCGGGAGTCACGGGCGTACGCGGCAGGCTGGTCGGACGCCCTGACGGAGGCCCGGCGGGCCCGCCGCGGGCGATAGCGCACCGCACGCTTGAGCGTGCATGTGATCGCCGCGCCGCCGGCCGGCTCCACCGCTCCGCGACGTGAGGCCGTCCGGGGCGGGTACGCGTCGCGGAAGGTCCCCTTGCCCCCCGAGGGAGCAGAGCGCCGCGATGCACACCGCGCGGGTCGGAAATGAGCGAGTTCGGGCAGGTCATGCCGCCGTTTGCCAAGTCTCCCGGGGCTGCCGGTGGCCCAGATCCACCACTTGCCCACGGGGCAGACCCACCCGACTCCGGGGACAACGGCGGCAGAGTGGGCGGCACTGGCCGCGACTCCCGGTGACGCCCGGGCCGCCGCCGCGTACGGCCGTACGTCACCGGCCGACTGGGCACGCCTACCGCAGACACAGGCGTCAAAGCGAAAACCGGGCAGCGACTGCGATCATTGCGGTCACCACTACGGCAAGGCACAGACCCAGGAGCGCCATATACCCCTCCTGGGTCCTCCATAGCGGCTTCTTCAAAACCTTCTCCGTCGTCGCCCTGCCTGGCTTGAGAGGGTCATAAACGACTTGGACGATGGATTCGCCACCCACGAGCCCAAGATCCTCGGCCGCCATTGTCACGTAGTGCCTCTTCCTCGCTTCGTCCCGATAAATGACATCGACCGATGGAATGTTTGCATTCCAGCTTGTACCGCCACATCGACCTTCGGTTCGCACACCCCTTCTCCTGAGGATCCACACGTCGCGCAGACCGAAAATCCCCAACCCCAGGAACACAAGCGCCGGCACATAGACCAGGAAAATGAACAAATCAGTCTCTTTCGTGACATAACGCGTTCCGCTGTCGGCAATATCGGAGCAAGGATACAAAAAAGATGAGCGACAAGCAGAGAATCGACACCCTCGAGACAAAGATCTCCAAGCTTGAGACAACACTCAACAACAAGGCCGACAAATCCGACGCCATAAGCCCCACTCAAGCCAGAAAAGGAGTCCTCAAGACAGACGACGAAAAAACAAGCGACCTCGCCACCAGGTCGTATGTGGACCAAAAGACGGCACCAGCTTCGGTCTGGAAGACCATCCAGGACCTGGACCCCCTGAGCGCATCGAAATACTCCATAGGCTCCATATCCATGGGGTCATTCATCAGCGCAGGACTCGGCTCCGCCCTCGCACTCACACTTCCATCCTTCTTCTCCACCAGCGACATCCTCACAAAGTGGTTGGAAAATAAATTTCACGTCGTTCGACAGAAGAACGGTCTCCTTTGGAAGGAGTCCAACCAGCAACGAATCGATCGCCTGATAAAGGAAGGCCTCCCCGACAAGGTCAAGAACGCGCACAGACGCCTCAACTATCTCGAGAAGACGGTCGCCCAGCTGAAAAGGAGGTCGAACACGACCCGGCAGGCCGTCCGCCATTCGGAGTCGTCCCCGGCCCTCGCGGGTACAACTGACCGCTTGGTCATCCTCGAGACGCGAGTGCGTCTCCTCACGGAAGCTCTCGGGTGAGCCTGCCTCGGTTGCACCCAAGTGCGGCTCCTCATGAATCCTGGAGGCTCACATGTCCCTCGTACAGTCCTTGCGCCGGTCTTCCACGTCGCTCACCGCCTTCACCCAGAAGTCGGATGCCGCTGCCACGGCCGCCAAGGGAATCGGCGACAAGGCCCGCACCGCTGATTCTGGGCTCGGAAAAATCAAGTCGTCCGCCCAGAACTCCAGTGGTGAGCTGAAGAAGCTCAAGACCGCCACCGACCAGGCGGAGAAGTCCCTCGCCAAGGCCGGCAGGACCGGTTCCACCGCCGGCAAGAACCTCGGCAAGTACGAGTCCGGGGCGAAGAAGGCGGCCAAGGGCCAGGACAAGATGAACAAGTCGATGAAGGGCAACTTCTTCGGCATGCTCATGGACCTGCTCCAGCCGCTCATCGAGAAGGTCGTCGAGATGGCGACCAGGTCGAAGACCATGCAGAAGGTCCTCAAGACGGCCTTCGGCGTCATCAAGTCGGTGATAGGCAAGGTCATGAAGGCCATCGGGCCGATCATGAAGAAGGCCGCCAAGCTGATCAAGTCCGTCTGGAGCGGCATCAAGAAGGCGGTCTCGGCCGTCGTCAAGGCCGTCGCCAAGGTCATCAAGACCTACGTCGGCATCTGGAAGAAGGTCATCACCACCGCGCTGAAGGCGATCAAGACGGTCGTCCGCAGCGTGTGGAGGGGCATCAAGGCCGTCATCTCGCCGGTCGTCAACTGGATCAAGTCCGCCATCCCGAACGCCTTCCGTGCCGTCAAGAACAAGCTGTCCAGCATCTGGGGCGGCCTGAAGGGCATCGCGAGCCGCGCCTTCAACGGCATCAAGAGCGCCGTGCGGGGGCCGATCAACGCGGTCATCGGCATCATCAACCGCGCGATCGGCGCCCTCAACGGCATCAAGGTGCACATCCCGGGCTGGGTGCCCATGGTCGGCGGCAAGACCTTCGGCGTCTCCCTCCCGCGCATCCCCGCCCTCGCGACCGGCGGTGTCGTCATGCCCCGCTCCGGCGGTGTGCCGGCGATCCTGGCCGAGGCCGGTGAGGCCGAGGCCGTCCTGCCGCTGAGCAAGCTCGACCGGCTGCTCCGCAGGGCCGCCGGGCACGGCCGGGCGCACCACGGATCCAAGAAACACCACGGCGCGCTGCACATCGAGAACTACTACGCGGCCGAGGCCAGCAGCCCGCAGCACACCGCCGACGCGCTGATGTTCCTGGCGAAGGCACGCGGATGAGTACGGCGGCCATGGGTGCGCCGGTCAACCCCCTTGCGGGGGTCGCACCGGCGCTGCGCGGCTTGCGCAGCAGCGTCCAGCACGGCAGCAGCGCCCTTCGTTCCCTCACCGGCCGGATCAAGAACGCCGCGACCTCCGTCGACCGCATCCGCTCCGGCGCCGGCCAGGCCGACGGCGCCGTACGCCGGACCAAGGCGGACGCCGATGCCGCGGCCCGTTCCGTGGCGCACACCGGGCGGACCGCCGCCACCGGCATGCGGGGCGTGAAGTCCGTCGGCAGCAGGGCCAAGGGCGCCGTCCGCTCCTTCGGCAAGCTGTCAGCCGGCCTCGGCGGTGTCCTGTCCCTGGTGGCCGGTCTCATCGACGTCGCCGGCATCGTCGGCGACCTCATGGGCACCTTCGGCACCGCCATGACCATCGGCTCCGGCGTGATGACGGTGATCAACCTCGTCACCCGCGCCAATCCCATCGGCTTCGTCACCGGCCTGCTCCTCCCGGTCGCCGGCTGGCTGCTGGACCTGGCGATGAACTCCGAGACGGGCCAGCGGCTGATGGACCAGCTCGCCAAGCTCGTCCTGAAGTACGTCCAGAGCTACCTGAAGATCATGACCCCGCTGCTCAAGGTGATCGCGAAGGCGGTGGGCACCTACGTCACGGCCTATCTGACCGTCATCACCACCGCCCTCACCGTCATCGGCACCCTCATCGGCACCGGCTTCGCCGTCCTGAAGGCCCTCACCACCGGCGACACCCGCGCCCTGCACGGCAGGGCGGCCTCGATCTGGCGGGGATTCAGGAACGCGGTCAAGCCGGTACTGAACTGGATCACCCACGACATTCCCCGGATGTTCTCCCGGGTCAAGGGAGCCCTGTCCGGCACGCTCGGCGCGATGGGCCGGTTCGTCACCACCGGCGCGCAGACCGTGGCCGGGGTCGTCAAGGGCCCGATCCAGGGGCTGGTCGCCTTCGCGAACTGGGTGATCGACGGCCTCAACAAGCTCAGCTTCAGCTTCTTCGGCAAGAAGTTCGGGGTGCACCTGAGCAAGATCCCGATGCTCGCGGAAGGCGGCGTCGCGGTCCCCGGCGCCACCCCGCGCACCGGCCGGGTGCTGCCGCTCACCGCCCTCGGCCGGGAGCGCGTGCTCGCCGCCCGGCGCCGGGCCGCGGCCACCGCCCGCCACCAAGACCACCGCCACCGCATCGAGGAGTTCCACGAGAGTGCGGGCACCGGTGCCCGCGGCATCGCGGAGGACCTGCTCTTCCTGGCATCCGCCCATGCCAGCGCATGACGGCCGGGAACGGCGGGCGGCCGGCACCGGCCATCGAGGCCACCGCGCCGGCCGGCCCACCGCCCACAACCGTCATTCAGCCACGACAGTGAGGTGACGGCCCCATGGCCGAGACGACCACAACCGCATACACCGACGACGTTCTCCCCGGCTCACTCATCACCCGCGACGGGCAGATGCAGTGGGCCGGACTGCTGATGGGCCCCGGCACCCCCTACGAGATCGACCGGGGCGGCCTGACCGGCTGGGAGGACCTGCCCGACTACGACACCTCCGACGCCGACCGCCCCACCGCGCACGGCGCCTGGCCGGGCGCCCGCTACGCCAAGCCCCGCAAGGTCGGCGGCACGGTGTGGACCCTGCCGGCGGCCGACGACAGCGCCTCCTCGCTCGCCGCGATGCGCGCCCTGCGCCAGGCGCTGCTCCTGGGCGAAGAGGAACGCTGGCTGGCGGTGCGGCTGCACGGCGAGACGCTGGCCGTGCGGGCCCGGGTCGGCCAGCGGGTACTGGCCGCCGACCGGACCTACACCACGCAGGGCGTCTCCCGGGCGTCCGTGCAGTGGTACGCCACCGACCCGCGCCGGTACGCGGTCGCCGAGCAGTCCGCGGTCACCGGCGCGCCGCAGCCGGAGAGCGGCCTGACCTGGCCGTTGACCTGGCCTCTCTACTGGGGGCAGGTGGCCGCCACCGGTGACGTCACGATCACCAACGACGGCTCCGCGCCCACCCACCCGTTGATCACCTTCACCGGCCCGTGCGGCAATCCGACCGTCACCGACCGCGCCTCGGGCCGCAAGCTGCGCTACGGGATCGCCCTGGCCGCCGGCGACGAGCTGGTCGTCGACACGGCGGCCGGCACGGTCACCCTCAACGGCAGCGCCTCACGCCGCCACACCGCCGCCGCCGACAGCAGCCCGGAGGAGCTGTTCGCCTTCGAACCGGGGCAGGCGCAGCTGGCGTTCCGCCCGGACACCTACGACTCGGGTGCGTGGATGACCGTCCGCTGGCGCTCGGCGGAGTGGTGAGTGCCATGACCGTACGCTCAGCATGGCTCACCGCGTCCGGCCAGAGCCGCGAGGACACCCGCGTCACCCTGTCCGGTCTGCTCACCCCGAACGCCTTCGCCGCGGAGGACATCCCGTTCAAGGCCCGCGGCGGCATCGTCCCCGGAGGGTTCGCGCTCACCGGTACGGCCGGGAGCATGACCTTCACCGTCGGCCCCGGCCGCGCCTTCGTGCAGGGCGGCCGGCTCGTCCAGGGCACCTACCCGGTGGCGGTGACCGAGCCGGAGACCCTGACCGCCGCGGACGGCGACGCCCAGTACGCCCGTATCGACCTCGTCGAACTGGCGGTCCAGGACACCGTCTACGACAGCACCGGCCAGACCCGGGCGTTGGTCCGCCTGGTCCCGGGCGCTCCCGCTGCCGTACCCGCGGCTCCGGACAGCCCCGACGGCAGCGCCCTGCCGCTCTACCGGATCACGGTGCCCGCCGGCGCGTCGGCCGGCGGCGGCGGACTGGCCTGGGACAGCGCGGTCACCAACCTGCGCTGTGCCACGGCGGCCCTCGGCGGGATCGTCCCGGCGTCCGGTTTCAACGGCGCCTACGCCGGCCAGTACCGGGACACCCCGGGCGTCCTGGAGCGCTGGGACGGCTCCGGCGTCCCGCGCGCCACCTGGCTGGTCGGCGCGGGCCCGAGCGCCACCAGCGTCGGTGGCAGCGCCCTGCTCAAGTGCGCCGCCGGCGACCAGCTCGCGCTGTACGGCCAGCAGAACTCCGGCTCCACCATCACCACTCTCGGCGGTTCCGGCTACTACACCAACCTCACGGCCGAATGACTCAGGTCCTGACGCCCCCTCGCCTCCCCGCACTCCCCCGTTCCCTTCCGGAGATCACAGGAGACCTCAGATGAACCTGCGCAGCTCATGGGCGGCCGAGACCGGTCAAACCCGCGAGGACACCCGCCTGACCCAGACGGGTGCGACCACACCGACCAACCCGCTGGAGGTCCGCTCCGGCATCCTGCCCGGCTCCTACGACGGCCGGTACCGCGTCTCGGGCTTCTGGATGGACGGCGGCTCGGGCACCATGACCGCCACCGTGCACGAGGGCCGGGCCGTCGTCCAGGCCGCAGCCAACCAGGGCGCCTACCCGGTCACGCTGCCCGAGCAGACCACGATCACCTTCGCCGACGGCGACGCCACGTACGACCGCATCGACCTCGTCGTCCTGCGGATCTACGACAACGTGTACGACAGCTCCGGCTTCACCAAGGCCACCCTGGAAATCGTCCAGGGCACCCCGGCCCCCACCCCTGAGGTGCCGCCGCTCCCCGGCATCGCCATGCCGATCTACCAGGTCACCGTCCGGGCCGGGGCCAGCGCCGGCAACGGCGGTGTCAACTGGAACGGCGACGCCACCGACCTTCGCACGCCCACCGTCGCGGCCGGCGGCATCCTCCCGGCGTACGGCGACACCGGCAACGGTGCCTACCCGGGCCAGTACCGCGACTCCGGCGGCGCCCTGCAGCGCTGGGACGGCTCGGCCTGGGTGGCGTACCCGAGCGCGCTGGGCGGGATCGCCCCGGCGGGCACGGTCACCACTGCCAGCTACACCGGGCAGTACCGCGACAGCTCCTCCGGGGTGCTGCAGCGCTGGAACGGCTCCGCGTGGGTGTCCTACCAGCCGGTGCCGGCCTGGACCGACTACACACCGGTGTGGGGCGCCGAGAACGGCACCGCCCCCAGCATCGGCAACGGCACACTGGCGGGGTCCTACGCCAAGCTCGGCACGCTCGTGCACGTCCGGCTCTACCTGAAGATCGGCTCGACGACCAACCTGTCCGCCCAGGACGCCAACGCCAACTGGACGTTCTCGCTGCCGGTCCCGCCGGTGTCGACGGGCTGGAAGCTGGACGGCCGCGTGCTCGACGTGCTCGGTTTCGACAGCTCCGTGGCCCACATGTACAGCGGCTGCGGGCTGCTGTCGACGAACAACGGCGGCGTCGTCCGTTCCCTGCGCGACACCCAGCAGATCGGCGCCGCCATCTGGGACAAGAGCTTCCCCTTCGCCTGGGACACCGGCGACGTGCTGTCGATCTACGGCACCTACGAATCCGCCTCCTGACCGGCCGACCGAGAGGAACCGAACATGAACGCACGTTCCGCCTGGCTCTCCCCGAGCGGCCAGACCCGTGAGGACACCCGGGTGACCCAGATCGGCGCCCTCACCCCGGTCACCGACCTCAGGGGCCGGTCCGGTGTCCTGCCCGGCTCCGCCGACGGAATCTACCGGGTCACGGGTCTGTGGCTGGGCGGCACGGCCGGCGGCATGACCGCGACGGTGAGCCCCGGCCGGGCCGTCATCCAGGCGGCGGACGCCCGCGGCGCCTACCCGATCGCCCTGACCGAGCCGGCCTCGCTCACCTTCGCCGACGGCGACGCCCAGTACGACCGGGTCGACCTCGTCGTCCTGCGCGTCTACGACCACGCCTACGACGGATCGGGCCGCACCGAGGCCGTCGTCGAGATCGTCGAGGGCACTCCCGCCGCCACCCCGTCCGCGCCCCCCGCCCCCGACGTCTCCCTCGTCCTGTTCACCGTCACCGTCGCCGCCGGCACCAGCGCGGGCACCGGTGGCATCAACTGGGACACCGCGCCCACCGACCTGCGGCCCACCACCGTCGCCATCGGCGGCATCCTGCCGACCCGCTCCGACGACAACGCCGCCGGCGGCTACCCCGGCCACTACCGCGACATCGTCAACACCCTCCAGCGCTGGGACGGCACGGCCTGGATCCCGTACCCGAAGGGAATCGGCGGCATCGCCCCGGCCGGCGCCCTGACCTCCGGCGGGTACACCGGCCAGTACCGTGACGCCTCGAACGGCGTCCTGCAGCGCTGGAACGGCTCGGCATGGACGACGGCCGTGGTGACGCCCGTGTTCGCCTCGTCCCTGGACGCCGGGTCCACCACGTCGACGGCCTACACGGCCACGCTGTCGGCCACCGCCGTCACCTCGCTGACCCTCACCTTCACCGCCCCGCCCACCGGCGCGGTGCTGCTCCACTTCGGCGCCCGCATGTGGACCAGTGGCAGCACCACCGCCGCCGCGTACATGGCCCCGCAGATCACGCAGGACGGCACCGTGTTCTTCAACCCGGTCAACGACGAGTACTCCGCCGTGTACGGCGGTCCCGTGGCCGGTTCGGTCTCCACCATGTGGCGGCTGAACGGGCTGACTCCCGGCGCCACCTGCACGATGACCGCCCTGCACCGCACCAACGACTCCACCGTGACCTGCTGGTTCGACAACATCTTCATGCGCGTCGACCCGGCCGGCTGACAGCCTCCCCCGTCCCGAAAGGAGCCCGACCATGCCCGTACGCTCCGGCTGGCTCTCCCCCGATGGCCAGACACGCGAGGACACCCGGCTCGTCGCCCTCGGTGCCCTCACCCCCACCTCCCCGGTCGCCACCCGCTCCGGCGTCCTGCCGGGCTCCTACGACGGCCAGCACCGCCTCTCGGGCTTCACCCTGACCGGCACGGCCGGCAGCATGACCGCGACGGTCGGCCCCGGCCGGGCCCTCGTCCAGGGGACCGACGCCCAGGGGGCCTACCCCGTCGCACTGGCCGAGGACCTGTCCCTCACCTTCGCCGACGGCGACGCCCAGTACGGCCGCATCGACCTCGTCGTCCTGCGCGTCTACGACCACGCCTACGACGGATCGGGCCGCACCGAGGCCGTCGTCGAGATCATCCAGGGATCCCCGACGGCGACGCCCACCGCGCCCCCCGCCCCCGGTCAGTCCCTCCCGCTGCACAAGGTCTCCGTACCGGCCGGCGCGGGCGCGGGCAGCGGCGGCATCGACTGGAGCACGGCGCTCACCGGCCTGCGCACCGCCACCGTCGCGGCCGGCGGCATCCTGCCCGTCGTCACCGACACCACCGGCGGCGCCTACCCGGGCCAGTACCGCGACGCGAGCGGGGTGCTGCAGCGCTGGAACGGCACCGCCTGGGCCGACTACCAGCCCCCGGTCGCGGTGGAGACCACCACCACCGGGGTCACCGCGGCCACCGACTGGTCGGTGGCGTGGTACAGCGCCCGCCGCACCGGCGGTGTGTGCTCCTTCACCCTGGCGCTCATCCGCACCGGCGCCGACCTCACCGCCACCGCCGCCGGTACCACCAACCCGGGCAACGTGGCCGACCAGCTGATGGCCACCCTGCCGGCGGGGTGGCGTCCGGCCGGCGAGACCACCGCGGCCGCCTCCGACGGATACGGCACCGGAGCCGCCCGCATCGTCGCCGACGGCTCGGTCCAGCTGATCGCCTGGACGACCAGCGGCGTCATCCATACCGGCAACAACGTGCGGATCTCCGCCTGCTTCGTGCTGTGACGACCGAACGGAGGAGCTGACCGCCCCATGACCACGAACACGCCCTATCGCGCGATCTTCTGCGATCTGCGCACCGACCGCACCATCGACATCCTGCCGCTGCGGGACGTCACCGTCGACGACTACATCGGCAAGGCCGGCTCCCTGGCCGGCACCGTTCCCGTGCCCGACGCGAAGACGGCGGCCCGCGTCCGCCGCATCGAGGAGGGCCGCACCTCCGTCTACCTCGAACGCGGGGGCGACCTGTGGTGGGGCGGCATCATCTGGACGGCCACCCTGCAGAGCAACGATCACGGGGTGCTCACCCTCGGCATCCAGGCGGCCACGTTCGAGTCCTATGCGAACCGCCGCCGGATCCGCGCCGACCTCGCCTACACGGACACCGACCAGCTGGCGATCGCCCGGAGCCTGTGGGACCACCTGCAGACCTCGCTGCCCGGCGGCGACATCGGCGTCACCGCCGGGAACGAGACCTCCGCGCAGAACCGCACGGTCTCCTACCGCAACGGCGACGAAACCGTCTACCTGGAGGCGCTCGACGCGCTCGCCGCCCTGGACAACGGATTCGAACACCGCATCGCCGTCTACCGCGATCCGGTCAGCGGCGTACGCATCCGCCGGCTGCAGCTCGGCAGCCCGCAGATCCGCGTCGGAACGACCGACCTGGTGCTGGACCGGCCGGGCACGATCCTGTCGTACTCCTTCCCGCGCGACGCCACCCGCGGCGGCACCACGGCCCGGGCGCGCGGTGGGACCGACAACTCCAACCAGGCCGCGGAATCCCGTCCGGTGTACGCCGACGCGGACGAGGCGAGCGCCCTGATCGCAGCCGGCTATCCGCGCATCGACCTGTCCTCCGACCACAACGAGACCACCAGCAGGGAGGTCCTGAAGTCGCTGGCCACCGCCGAACTCGCCCAGGCCGCCGGCGCGGTGGTGATCCCCGCGGTCACCGTGCGCCTCGACGACCTGGTGCCGTCGGCGCTGCTCGGCCGGACCGTGCGGATCCGGGTCACCGACGAGTGGTGGACCGAGGGCCTGGACATGCGCTACCGGATCGTCGGCGTCAAGGTCAGCCCGGCGCAGCGCGGCCGTCCCGACACCGCCGAGCTCTACCTGGAGGAGATCTGATGCCCCAGCTGCCCGAAGACATCATCGACCGGCTGACCCAGATGGAACGCCGCATCCAGCAGTTGTCCACCGCGGTCAACAACCGGCCGGCGCTGAACCAGATCTCCGGCGGCACGGTGGAGATCACCGACGGCGGCTCGCTGCTGGTGCGGACGCCGTCCGGTACGCCGATGTTCCGGGTCGGCGGCTGGAGCGGCGGCGAGTACGGCATGGAGATCCACCGCCAGTCCGGCAGCCTCGCGATGAGCCTGTACAACGGCGACGGCCTCAGCACGTCGCTGCAGCCGCTGCGCATCTACGACTCCGCCAACCGGGAGATCATCTCCGACGACATCACCACCGGCGGACTCGCCCGGCCCTGGCTGGCCATGCTGCCGCCGCAGGACACCGGCTACACGCGCTGGCCGCAGACCAGCTCGACCTCGTGGACGACGATCGCGATGTCGTACAACGTCGTCTGGCAGCCGAAGATGCGGCTGCTGCTGAACACCAGGGCCAGCTCCGGCGCGACCGGCTCCGTCCGGGTGCTCGTCAACGGCGCCCAGTGGGGCAGCACCGTCACCGCCCCCGCGGACTTCGACTACAGCGACCTGGTCGCCACCGACTTCGCCTCGGTGTACCGCACGCTGCTCAAGGTCGAGATCCAGGCCCAGGTCACCAGCACCTCCGGCACCGTCTACGCCGTCCCGGTCCTCATGTACGGCCGTCAGACCTGATGTACGGCCGTCAGACCTGATGTACGGCCGTCAGACCTGAAGAAAGGCAGCCATCCATGAACATCGACACCACCCAGCCCTGGGGCATCGCCGTCGACTACGCGGGCCGCGCCACCCTCACCGAGGCCGGCCACACGGTCTACGTCAACGTCTCCGACACCAGCCTCAGCAGCATCATCGCGCCGGACTCGATCACCGGAACCTACTCGCCCGTCACCGTCACCGCCCAGTTCACGGAGACCGGCGACAACGGCGCCGTCCTGCGCGGCACCGGCCGCGTCACGGTCATGCCCGTCGGCGCGGACCCGGTCGTCCCCGACCAGACGGCCGTCCAGCAGGCGGTCGCCGCCGCGCTGGCCGACTTCGAGGCCAACACATCGGCGTACGCCGCCCTGTGCGCCGCATGGCCGGCCGGCGGCGGTCCGGGCACCGGAACCGGCACCACCGTCTGACCCGCGCACGGTCCGCGCACCGTCCTCGCGCCACCCGCACAGCCCCGAGCCGACCCCACCGGCCGGGGCTTTCTCATGCCCGCACCCTCTCCCGGGAGGCATCCGCCCATGGCCAACCCCCTGTCCGCCGACGCCCTCGTATCCGCCCTGCGCGCCGAAGGCGTCGCCGTCGTCGAGCACGACGGCTGGCGCACGCACAACCGCAACCTCAAGGGTCCCTGGGGCCCCGTGAACGGCGTGATCATCCACCACACCGTCTCCTCCGGCACCACCGCGTCCGTCTCCCTCTGCTACAGCGGCCACGCGGAGCTGCCCGGCCCGCTGTGCCACGGCGTGATCGCCAAGGACGGCACGGTCCACCTCGTCGGCAACGGCCGCGCCAACCACGCCGGCGGCGGCGATCCGTCGGTCCTCCAGGCAGTGATCACCGAGACGTACGGGGACCGGCCGCCGGCCCCGCACCAGCACGAGGGCAGCGCCGGCGCCGTCGACGGCAACGCCCGCTTCTACGGCTTCGAGTGCGTGAACCTCGGAGACGGCCACGATCCCTGGCCGGCCGAGCAGCTCGACGCCATCGAGCGGGTCGCGGCCGCGCTGTGCCGGGCGCACGGCTGGGGCGCCAAGTCCGTCATCGGGCACCTGGAGTGGTCCGACTGGAAGAGCGACCCGCGCGGCTTCTCCATGACCGGCATGCGCCGCCGGGTACAGGCGCGGCTCTCCACCGGCGCCGGCCGGCCCGTCCCCCCGCCGCCGAGCACCCCGCGCTACCAGCCGTTCCCCGGGGCCTCGTTCTTCAAGGCGGGCCCCCGGTCGCCGATCGTCACCGCGATGGGCCGACGCCTGGTGGCCGAGGGCTGCGGCCGCTACCGGGTCGGCCCGGGCCCCCACTGGACCGAGGCCGACCGTGAGTCGTACGCCGCCTGGCAGCGCAGACTCGGCTTCCGCGGCTCCGCCGCCGACGGCTGGCCGGGGCCCACGTCCTGGAACGCGCTGAAGGTCCCCCACAGCTCCTGAGAAACGAGGTCTCCCATGTCAGAGGCCGCCAAGCGGACCCTCCGCACCGTGCTGCAAACCGCTGTCGGCCTGTGTGTGCTGCTGCCGACGATCGCGGAGACCGCCGGGGTCCCGAAGACCCTTCCCTGGGTCGCCGGGGCCCTGGCCGCCGCCGGCGCCGTGACCAGGGTCATGGCGCTGCCCGGTGTCCAGGCACTGCTGCCCTCGTGGCTGCGCACGGACGCCCCGCCGAACGACGACGCCGCACTGCTGTCCCTCGCGGACGCGACCGCCGGACGGAGGGACGCGTGAACGAACCCTCGTCCCTGTCCGATCCGGCCGCCGTCGCCGTCGAACTGGAGCGGTTGCGCGGCACCGTCGAAGCCGGCTTCGCCCGGGTCGACGGGTCGCTCGCCCTGCTGGTGCAGCGCAGCGACCAGACCGACAAGCAGCTCGCCGACCACGAACAGCGGCTGGACGCGCTGGAACGCTCCCGCTGGCCGCTCGCCAGCATCGGCGTGCTGGCCACCGTGGCGACGGCGGTCGTCGCGGCCTGGGAGCTGACCGCTCGGTGAACACGCCGAAGGGCGGCCACCCCACATGGCAGGGGGTGACCGCCCTTGGGCTCAGGCTGCTCGCTTACTGGTTGTACGGACCGTAGTCGTAGTCCTCCAGCGGCACGGCCTGGCCGGAGCCCGTGCCGAACGGCGAGTAGTCGATGTCGTCGTAGCCGACGGCCGAGTACATCGCGGCCTTGGCCTCCTCGGTCGGCTCGACCCGGATGTTGCGGTAGCGGGACAGGCCCGTACCGGCCGGGATGAGCTTACCGATGATGACGTTCTCCTTGAGGCCGATCAGGGAGTCGGACTTGGCGTTGATCGCCGCGTCCGTGAGGACCCTGGTCGTCTCCTGGAAGGACGCCGCCGACAGCCACGACTCGGTCGCCAGCGAGGCCTTGGTGATACCCATCAGCTGCGGACGGCCGGAGGCCGGGTGACCGCCCTCCTGGACCACACGGCGGTTCTCCTGCTCGAACTTCGTGCGCTCGACCAGCTCGCCGGGCAGCAGCTCGGCGTCGCCGGACTCGATGATCGTCACACGGCGCAGCATCTGCCGGATGATGATCTCGATGTGCTTGTCGTGGATCGACACGCCCTGCGAGTTGTACACCTTCTGGACCTCGCCGACCAGGTGGACCTGGACGGCACGCTGGCCCAGGATGCGCAGCACGTCGTGCGGGTTGGTGGCACCCACGGTGAGCTTCTGGCCCACCGCGACGTGCTCGCCCTCGCTGACCAGGAGCCGGGCGCGCTTCGAGATCGGGTACGCGCTCTCGTCGCTGCCGTCGTCCGGCGTGACGACGATCTTCTTGGTCTTCTCGGTCTCCTCGATCCGGACACGGCCGGAGGCCTCGGAGATCGGGGCGACACCCTTCGGGGTACGGGCCTCGAAGAGCTCGACGACACGCGGCAGACCCTGGGTGATGTCGTCACCGGCCACACCACCGGTGTGGAAGGTACGCATCGTCAGCTGGGTGCCGGGCTCACCGATGGACTGGGCGGCGATGATGCCGACCGCCTCGCCGATGTCGACCAGCTTGCCGGTGGCCAGCGAACGGCCGTAGCACATGGCGCAGGTGCCGACCGCGGACTCGCAGGTCAGGACCGAGCGGGTCTTGACCTCCCCGACGCCCTGGAGGATCAGCTCGTCGATGAGCACGTCGCCCAGGTCGGTGCCGGCCGGGGCCAGCACCCTGCCGTCGACCACGATGTCCTCGGCGAGGCAGCGCGCGTACACGGACGTCTCGACGTTCTCCGCCTTGCGCAGCACGCCGTCGGCGCCGCGGTCCGCGATGAGCAGCTTGAGGCCGCGGTCGGTGCCGCAGTCCTCCTCGCGAATGATGACGTCCTGGGAGACGTCGACCAGACGGCGGGTGAGGTAACCCGAGTCGGCGGTACGCAGAGCGGTGTCCGCCAGACCCTTACGGGCACCGTGCGTGGAGATGAAGTACTCCAGCACGGACAGACCCTCACGGAACGACGCCTTGATCGGACGCGGGATCGTCTCGTTCTTCGCGTTGGACACCAGACCGCGCATGCCCGCGATCTGGCGCATCTGCATCATGTTCCCTCGCGCGCCCGAGTTCACCATCATGAAGATCGGGTTCGTCTTCGGGAAGTTGTCGTTCATCGCCTCGGCGACCTCGTTGGTCGCCTTGGTCCAGATGGCGATGAGCTCCTGGGTGCGCTCGTCCTTGGTGATCAGACCGCGCTCGTACTGCTTCTGGACCTTCTCGTCCTGCGCCTCGTAGCCGCGGACGATCTCCTTCTTCGCCTCGGGGACGACAACGTCGGAGATGGCGACCGTGACGCCGGAACGGGTGGCCCAGTAGAAGCCGGCCGCCTTCAGGTTGTCGAGCGTCGCCGCCACGATGACCTTCGGGTAGCGCTCGGCGAGGTCGTTGACGATCTCGGAGAGCTGCTTCTTGCCGACCTCGTAGTCGACGAACGGGTAGTCCTCGGGCAGCAGCTCGTTGAAGAGCGCACGGCCCAGCGTGGTGCGCAGCCGGAAGCTGTCACCCTGCTGCCACTCGGGCTCGCCCTCCTCCCGGGCCGGCGGGGTCCAGCCGCGCGGCGGGATGGTGCCCACCGGGAAGCGGATGTCCACGCGCGACTGCAGGGAGAGCTCGCCGGCGTCGAACGCCATGATCGCCTCGGCCACGGACGCGAAGGAGCGGTCCTCGCCCTTCACGTTCCGCATCTCGCCGTCCGTGGTCAGGAAGAACAGACCGAGGACCATGTCCTGGGTCGGCATCGTGACCGGACGGCCGTCGGCCGGCTTGAGGATGTTGTTCGAGGACAGCATCAGGATGCGGGCCTCGGCCTGCGCCTCCGCGGACAGCGGCAGGTGCACGGCCATCTGGTCGCCGTCGAAGTCCGCGTTGAACGCGGTGCACACGAGCGGGTGGATCTGGATGGCCTTGCCCTCGACCAGCTGCGGCTCGAAGGCCTGGATGCCCAGGCGGTGCAGGGTGGGCGCACGGTTCAGCAGCACCGGGTGCTCGGCGATGACCTCTTCGAGGACGTCGTACACGACGGTGCGGCCGCGCTCGACCATGCGCTTGGCCGACTTGATGTTCTGCGCGTGGTTCAGGTCGACCAGGCGCTTCATCACGAACGGCTTGAACAGCTCCAGCGCCATCGCCTTCGGCAGACCGCACTGGTGCAGCTTCAGCTGCGGACCGACGACGATCACGGAACGCGCCGAGTAGTCGACACGCTTGCCGAGCAGGTTCTGGCGGAAGCGGCCCTGCTTGCCCTTCAGCATGTCGCTGAGGGACTTCAGCGGACGGTTGCCGGGGCCCGTGACCGGGCGGCCGCGCCGGCCGTTGTCGAAGAGGGCGTCAACGGCCTCCTGAAGCATGCGCTTCTCGTTGTTGACGATGATCTCCGGGGCACCGAGGTCCAGGAGCCTCTTCAGACGGTTGTTGCGGTTGATGACACGGCGGTACAGGTCGTTCAGGTCGGAGGTCGCGAAGCGGCCACCGTCCAGCTGCACCATCGGACGCAGGTCCGGCGGGATGACCGGGACGCAGTCCAGGACCATGCCCTTGGGGCTGTTGGAGGTCTGCAGGAACGCGGAGACGACCTTCAGCCGCTTGAGGGCACGGGTCTTCTTCTGGCCCTTGCCGGTGCGGATGATCTCGCGGAGCCGCTCGGCCTCCTCCTCCAGGTCGAAGGACTCCAGGCGCTTCTGCAGCGCCGCGGCACCCATCGAGCCGTCGAAGTACGTGCCGAAGCGGTCACGCAGCTCGCGGTACAGCAGCTCGTCGCCCTCGAGGTCCTGGACCTTGAGGTTCTTGAACCGGGTCCACACCTCGTCGAGGCGGTCGATCTCGCGCTGTGCGCGGTCACGCAGCTGCTTCATCTCACGCTCGGCGCCCTCGCGCACCTTGCGGCGCACATCGGCCTTGGCGCCCTCGGCCTCCAGCTCGGCCAGGTCGGCCTCGAGCTTCTTGGCGCGGGCCTCCAGGTCGGCGTCGCGACGGTTCTCGACCTGCTGCCGCTCCACGGAGACGTGCGCCTCCAGGGAGGGCAGGTCACGCGTGCGGCGCTCCTCGTCGACGTACGTGATCATGTACGCCGCGAAGTAGATCACCTTCTCCAGGTCCTTCGGGGCGAGGTCGAGCAGGTAGCCCAGCCTCGACGGAACGCCCTTGAAGTACCAGATGTGCGTGACGGGGGCGGCCAGCTCGATGTGGCCCATCCGCTCACGGCGCACCTTCGCGCGCGTGACCTCGACGCCACAGCGCTCGCAGATGATGCCCTTGAAGCGGACGCGCTTGTACTTGCCGCAGTAGCACTCCCAGTCCCGGGTGGGGCCGAAGATCTTCTCGCAGAAGAGGCCGTCCTTCTCGGGCTTGAGGGTGCGGTAGTTGATGGTCTCGGGCTTCTTGACCTCGCCGTGGCTCCACTGGCGGATGTCGTCAGCGGTGGCCAGGCCGATCCGGAGCTCGTCGAAGAAGTTGACGTCGAGCACTATGCGTCAATCCCTCTCAGGGTTGTGAGTCTTTGGTCTGATACGGGGGCCTGGGGGTCGGCGGGCCCTGCTGGTGCAAGGCCCGCCGGACTCCCGTCAGACCTCTTCGACGCTGCTCGGCTCGCGCCGGGACAGGTCGATGCCGAGCTCCTCCGCAGCGCGGAAGACGTCCTCGTCGGTGTCACGCATCTCGATGGACATACCGTCGCTGGACAGCACCTCCACATTCAGGCACAGGGACTGCATCTCCTTGATGAGCACCTTGAAGGACTCGGGGATGCCGGGTTCGGGGATGTTCTCGCCCTTGACGATGGCCTCGTAGACCTTCACGCGGCCGGTGACGTCGTCGGACTTGATGGTCAGCAGCTCCTGGAGGGCGTAGGCGGCGCCGTACGCCTCGAGCGCCCACACCTCCATCTCGCCGAACCGCTGGCCACCGAACTGGGCCTTACCACCGAGCGGCTGCTGGGTGATCATCGAGTACGGGCCGGTCGAGCGGGCGTGCAGCTTGTCGTCGACCAGGTGGTGCAGCTTCAGGATGTACATGTAGCCGACCGAGATCGGCTCCGGGAACGGCTCACCGCTACGGCCGTCGAACAGCCGGGCCTTGCCGGACGGGAGCACCATGCGGTCGCCGTCGCGGTTCGGGATGGTGTGCTCCAGCAGACCGGCCAGCTCGTCCTCGCGGGCACCGTCGAAGACCGGCGTCGCCACGTTGGTGCGCGGCTCCACCTGGTCGGCGCTGATGGCCTGCAGGCGCTGCGCCCACTCGTCGGCGAGCCCTGAGACGTCCCAGCCCTGGCTGGCGAGCCAGCCGAGGTGGATCTCCAGGACCTGTCCCGGGTTCATCCGGGACGGCACACCCAGCGGGTTGAGGATGATGTCGACCGGGGTGCCGTCCTCCAGGAACGGCATGTCCTCGATCGGCAGGATCTTCGAGATGACGCCCTTGTTGCCGTGGCGGCCGGCGAGCTTGTCACCGTCGGTGATCTTGCGCTTCTGGGCCACGTAGACGCGGACCAGCTGGTTCACGCCCGGCGGCAGCTCGTCGCCCTCCTCGCGGTCGAAGACGCGCACGCCGATGACCTTGCCGGTCTCGCCGTGCGGCACCTTCAGCGAGGTGTCACGGACCTCACGGGCCTTCTCACCGAAGATCGCGCGCAGCAGACGCTCCTCGGGGGTCAGCTCGGTCTCACCCTTCGGGGTGACCTTGCCGACGAGGATGTCACCGGCGATGACCTCGGCACCGATGCGGATGATGCCGCGCTCGTCGAGGTCGGCGAGGACCTCCTCGGAGACGTTCGGGATGTCCCGGGTGATCTCCTCGGGGCCGAGCTTGGTGTCACGGGCGTCGACCTCGTGCTCCTCGATGTGGATCGAGGAGAGGACGTCGTCCTGCACGAGGCGCTGCGACAGGATGATCGCGTCCTCGTAGTTGTGGCCCTCCCACGGCATGAACGCCACGAGCAGGTTCTTGCCGAGCGCCATCTCGCCGTTCTGGGTGGCCGGACCGTCGGCGAGGACCTGGCCCTCGACGATCCGGTCGCCCTCGTTGACGACGACCTTCTGGTTGACCGAGGTGCCCTGGTTGGAGCGGGCGAACTTGGCCAGGCGGTACGTGATGTACGTGCCGTCGTCGTTGGCGGTGGTGATGTAGTCCGCGGAGACCTCCTGGACCACACCGGCCTTCTCGGCCTTGACGACGTCGCCGGCGTCGACGGCGGAGCGGTACTCCATGCCGGTGCCGACGAGCGGGGCCTCCGACTGGATCAGCGGAACGGCCTGGCGCATCATGTTCGCGCCCATGAGGGCACGGTTGGCGTCGTCGTGCTCCAGGAACGGGATCATGGCGGTCGCGACCGACACCATCTGGCGCGGCGAGACGTCCATGTAGTCCACGTCCTCGGGGGCGACGTAGTCGACCTCGCCGCCACGGCGGCGCACCAGGACGCGGGCCTCGGCGAACCGGAGGTCCTCGGTCAGCGGCGCGTTGGCCTGGGCGATGACGAACCGGTCCTCCTCGTCGGCCGTGAGGTAGTGGACCTCTTCGGTGACGACACCGTTCTCGTCGACCTTGCGGTACGGGGTCTCGACGAAACCGAACGCGTTCACGCGGCCGTAGGTGGCGAGCGAGCCGATCAGACCGATGTTCGGGCCTTCGGGCGTCTCGATCGGGCACATGCGGCCGTAGTGCGAGGGGTGCACGTCACGGACCTCGAAGCCGGCCCGCTCACGGGACAGACCACCCGGGCCGAGCGCGGACAGGCGCCGCTTGTGCGTCAGTCCGGACAGCGGGTTGTTCTGGTCCATGAACTGGGACAGCTGGCTGGTGCCGAAGAACTCCTTGATGGAGGCGACGACCGGCCGGATGTTGATCAGGGTCTGCGGCGTGATCGCCTCGACGTCCTGGGTGGTCATGCGCTCGCGCACGACGCGCTCCATACGGGCCAGACCCGTGCGGACCTGGTTCTGGATGAGCTCGCCGACGCTGCGCAGGCGGCGGTTACCGAAGTGGTCGATGTCGTCGGTCTCGACGACGACCGTCTCGCCGTTGTCAGCGACCGTCTCGGTCTCGCCCGCGTGCAGCTTCACCAGGTACTTGATCGTCGCGATGATGTCCTCGACGGTCAGGATGCCCGCGTCCAGCGGGGTGTCCGTACCCAGCTTCTTGTTGACCTTGTAGCGGCCGACCTTCGCCAGGTCGTAGCGCTTCGGGTTGAAGTAGAGGTTCTCCAGCAGCGTCTGCGCGGCCTCGCGCGTGGGGGGCTCGCCCGGGCGCAGCTTGCGGTAGATGTCGAGCAGCGCGTCGTCCTGGCCCTGGGTGTGGTCCTTCTCCAGGGTGGCGCGCATGGACTCGTAGTCGCCGAACTCCTCGAGGATCTGCTCGGTCGTCCAGCCGAGCGCCTTCAGCAGCACGGTGACGGACTGCTTGCGCTTGCGGTCGATGCGCACACCGACCATGTCGCGCTTGTCGATCTCCATCTCCAGCCAGGCACCGCGGGACGGGATGATCTTGGCGGAGAAGATGTCCTTGTCGGACGTCTTGTCGATGGTGGAGTCGAAGTAGACACCGGGGGAACGGACCAGCTGGGACACCACGACACGCTCGGTGCCGTTGATGACGAAGGTGCCCTTGTTCGTCATGAGCGGGAAGTCGCCCATGAAGACCGTCTGGGACTTGATCTCGCCGGTCTCGTTGTTGGTGAACTCGGCCGTGACGAAGAGGGGCGCGGCGTAGGTGAAGTCGCGCTCCTTGCACTCGTCGATCGAGTTCTTCGGCGGCTCGAAGCGGTGGTCGCGGAACGTCAGCGACATCGACCCGGAGAAGTCCTCGATCGGGGAGATCTCCTCGAAGATCTCCTCAAGACCGGACTTGGTGGGGACGTCCTGACCTGACTCCAGAGCCTCCTCGACGCGAGCCTTCCACGCGTCGTTGCCGAGCAGCCAGTCGAAGCTCTCGGTTTGCAGCGCGAGAAGGTTCGGAACCTCGAGGGGCTCCTTGATCTTTGCAAAGGAGATGCGCAGCGGGGCGGTGCTGGCGCCGTTGTTCGTATTCGCGGTCGAGGCAGTGCGCGAGGCGGCCAAGAGGGGGTCCTTCCGAGGGCTCGGACTCACTACGCGCGTACCGGCCCCCACCGGGCACAGAGATGGAAGTCCCAGGTCGGAGACTCTTCATCGTCGATGCTCAAGTGAGGGGCGTGTCTCCTGGTGACGGGCAGGAGGCAGCTAACAGGCAGCGCAAAGGGTCAGTGTAGCCACTTGGCACACTGATGTCCAGTGCGGGTTTGCAGGCTCACGACGGAGTCCTTCGTTGTCCCTCAACACCTGCGGCAAGCCACGCCCTCGATGCACATCGATACTGCCCTCTTCGTCGCCGATCCATGCCTCGGATCCGGATCGTTGTGACGACGCGTCCTGAGAATTGCGCGCTGCGTGCAGTTCGTCAAGGCCCCCCTTGCCCGAACCGGGTGCTGCCATCGTCACTTGCAACCTGTCACCGGGGCCCTCGGAGGCACGACGAAGATCACCATACTCCCCGCGGCGACAGGCGCAAGGCAGCCGCCGTCCGACCCCCCGGAACGCCGAAGAGCGACCACCCGGATGGATGATCGCTCTTCGCCGCGTTCGCGTTACAGCCCTACGGGTGAGCCGCGTCCGGAAACCCATGGGGTCCCCATCCGGCGTCCGGGTGAACTGTGGGCGGCGCTCACGAAGGGGCCGTACGGGGCGTGCCGCCCCGTACGGCCCCGTGGGTCACGTCGGACCCGTGAGTCCGCTGCGGACCCCGCGGAGGTCTTACTTGACCTCGACGGAGGCGCCGGCGCCCTTGAGGGACTCGGCGGCCTTCTCCGCGGCCTCCTTGTTGACCTTCTCCAGGACCGGCTTCGGGGCGCCGTCCACCAGGTCCTTGGCCTCCTTCAGGCCGAGGGAGGTCAGCTCGCGCACGACCTTGATGACCTGGATCTTCTTGTCGCCGGCGCCGGTGAGGATGACGTCGAACTCGTCCTTCTCCTCCTCGGCCTCGGCGGCCGGGGCACCCGGGACACCGGCGGCGGCCATGGCGACCGGGGCGGCGGCGGTGACGTCGAACTTCGTCTCGAACGCCTTCACGAACTCGGAGAGCTCGATGAGGGTCATTTCCTCGAACTGCGCGAGCAGGTCTTCCTGGCTGAGCTTCGCCATGACGGGCGATCCTTCCACTCATTCGGCTGGTGCCGTGTGTACATGTCGGCGGGCGTGTGCCTGGCGGCATTACTGCGTAGACGTACGGCCCGCGGCGACCGCCGCGTCAGGCGGCGGTCAATGTGCGAGCCGAGTTACTCGGCACCGCCCTGCTCGGCCTGCTTGGCGCGCAGCGCGTCCACGGTGCGGACGAGCTTCGACGGGAGCGCCTGGAAGAGCGCGGCAGCCTGGGACTGCTTGCCCTTCATGGCGCCCGCCAGCTTGGCGAGCAGAACCTCGCGGGACTCGAGGTCCGCAAGCTTCTTGATCTCGTCGGCGGACAGCGCCTTGCCGTCAAGGACACCGCCCTTGATGACGAGATTCGGGTTGTCCTTGGCGAAGTCGCGCAGACCCTTCGCCGACTCCACCGGGTCACCGGTGACGAAGGCGACCGCCGTCGGACCGTTGAACAGGTCGTCCAGCGTCGTGATCCCGGCCTCGTTGGCCGCAATCTTGGTCAGCGTGTTCTTCACCACGGCGTACTGGGCGTTCTCACCGAGCGACCGGCGCAGGTTCTTCAGCTGCGCCACGGTGAGACCGCGGTACTCGGTCAGCACGGCGGCGCTGGAGCTGCGGAACTTGTCCGTCAGTTCGGCAACCGCGGCAGCCTTGTCGGGCCTCGCCATAGAGCCTCGGCCTCCTTCCGGGTGATTCGGACCGCGCGGACCCGAAGGAGGACTGGGAAAGACGAAACGCCCCGGCGCAGGCGCACGGGGCGGACTCGACCGGTCGCACGCACGAGGGACGCACGCACTCCGGGAGCTCTTCCACTGTCACCTGCGCGGGTCGTCCGCAGTTCAGCGGATCCTTCGGCCACCGCGCCCTCGAACGAGCGCACGGCAACGACCAGCGGTCTTTGGCTTCTGTTGGAGAGTACGGGAACGGATCGCCGTCAGGCAAATCCGTTCCCGGGCACTCAGCCCTGTGCGGCGTCCTTCATCATGTCGCCGAGGTCGACCGTGTCCTCGGCGGGCGGGGCGGTGACCGTCACCGGCTTGTTGAAGTCGAGGAAGGTGATGGTCATGTCGAGCCGGCCCTCAGGGGTGTCGCTGCGCATCCGGAACTGCTTGGTGTGGCTGGCGCCGTCCATCCACATGTCCATCGTGATCGTGTCGGCGCCCATCTTCTCGTACTGGTCGATGCTCTTCTCCCGCCGCTCACGGGTCGCCCTGTCCTTGCCCTTGAGGGAGGCGCGCAGGTCGGCGAGGGTGAGCGTGCCCTCGTAGTGCGTCGTCCGCACGCCGTCGACGGTCTCGGTGCCGAGCTTCTTCACGTTCTTGGAGGCGGTGAGGAAGGTGGACTCCTGGGCCGGGTTCTGGTCGGCCCGGCCGGCACCGAGCTGGTCGCCGTTCAGCTGCTTGTCCGCGCCCAGGGCGGACATGTCGAACTTGACCCAGCTCTTGCCGTCCATCTCCTTGGCCATCCGGGCGCCTCCGCCGACGTACATCGCCTTGCCGACGAGGCGGATCTCGACCGGACCGTCGACGGCCTGGTCCTCGGCCGTCATCTTCATGCTCATGGCGAGCGGCTTCACGCTCATCACGGCCTCGCCGCCGACCCGGCCCGCGCCCGGGACCGTGCCCTTCATCCGGTAGTGAACGGACGTGACGGCGTCCGCGTTCTTCGCGGCCACGGCCACGGCCGCGGCGGGCGTCATCCGCGGCTCCCGCGCGGCACCCTTCGAACAGGCGACCGTTCCCCCGCCCAGGAGCAGGGCCGTGAGCACCGCGCCCGCCGCTCCCCGCTCCACCGCGCCACGCACGGCACTCTTCATGATTCCCCCCAAGGAACACATGGACGATTCACAGCAAGGCCGCGAGCGTACCCCGTCCGGGGCGTGCGGGGCCCGCGATTTCCCTGGGGTAGCTGGGCGCCGCCGCCGGGCCACGGGGCCCGCGCCGCCCTACGGGCTCCGGGTGCCCATCAGCTCCGTGAAGTCGGCGGTGTCCTCCGCCGGCGGCCGGTTCGCCGAGACCTTCACCCCGTAGTCGCGGTAGTACGCCGTCGAAAACATCCGCCCGCTCGCCAGCTCGCCCCGCTCCACCTTCTTGACCAGCAGGTCGTGGTCGTCGACCCACAGGTCGACGGTCTCCGTGGTGACCCCGGCCTGCTGCAGCTGCTCCCTGAGGGCGGTGGCGTACCGACCGGTCAGGGCCGCGGGGACGACCGTGCCCGAGTAGTGCGTGGTGCGCCGGCCGCGCACCGTCTCCTCCCCGACCCGGCGCACGTCCCCGGAGGCGAGCAGCAGCCTGACCGGCTGGAGCGGGGCGGTGCTGCGCAACTGGTCCTTCAGCTGCGCGCCCGAGCCGCCGGGGAGGGCCGCCAGGTCGTCGTAGGCGTACCTGATCCAGTGCCTGCCGTGCAGCCGGCGGGCGAACGCGTCGCCGACCTTCGCGTAGTAGGCGTCGGGCAGCAGCCTGGCCTCCATGGACGTGCTGTTCAGCTGGTGCATGGTCTCGGCGAGGCGGCCGCCGGTGCAGGTGATGCGGAGGGTGCCGAGCGAGCCGTCGGCCCAGCCGAGCGTGCCGTCCGTCGTCAGGGAGAGCAACCCGCCCATGGCCGTCGAGGACTCGATCCGCGCCGAGCCCGCCCCGGTGGTGGCCTTCTCGACAGCGTGCAGGGCGGCCGCCGACCGGGCGTCGGCACGGCCGGCACGGCCGCCGGAGGGCTGCGCCTGGCCCTTGCCGGAGTCGGTGTCGCCGGAGGAGGTGCACGCCGCCACCGTGCACAGCGCGACGACCGCCGCGACAGGCAGGATCCCCCGCCTCACGACCCTGTCCCTCATCCGTTCCCCCTCGTGCGCTCGGTGATCTTCACGCTAACTCCGACGCGGGGGAAACGGCACGCACCCTCCCCCGGAACGGCGTGCGCGTCCGTCCCGGGGAACACCGACGGGCCCCGCACCTCGGAAGGTGCGGGGCCCGTCGTCGGCTGCGCGTGCCCGCGGCTGCCGTCGGTGTCAGACGGCGGCCGGGTCCTCCTCGACGAGGAGGTTGCGGGTGCGGTTCGGGTCGACCGGGATGCCGGGACCCATCGTGGTGGTGATGGCGGCCTTCTTGATGTAGCGGCCCTTGGCGGCGGACGGCTTCAGACGGAGGATCTCCTCCAGCGCCGCACCGTAGTTCTCCACCAGCTTCGTGTCGTCGAAGGACGTCTTGCCGATGATGAAGTGCAGGTTCGAGTGCTTGTCGACGCGGAACTCGATCTTGCCGCCCTTGATGTCGTTGACGGCCTTGACCACGTCCGGGGTCACGGTGCCGGTCTTCGGGTTCGGCATCAGACCACGGGGACCGAGCACGCGGCCGAGGCGGCCGACCTTGCCCATGAGGTCCGGGGTGGCGACGACGGCGTCGAAGTCCAGGCGGCCCTTCGACACCTCGTCGATCAGTTCGTCGGCGCCGACGATGTCGGCGCCCGCGGCACGAGCGGCCTCGGCACGGTCACCGGTCGCGAAGACCAGGACCCGGGCGGTCTTACCGGTGCCGTGCGGGAGGTTCACGGTGCCACGGACCATCTGGTCGGCCTTGCGCGGGTCGACGCCCAGACGGAAGGCGACCTCGACGGTGCCGTCGAACTTGGTCGTGGAGGTCTCCTTGGCGAGACGGACGGCCTCGAGCGGGGCGTAGAGCTTCTCCCGGTCGACCTTGGCGTCCGCAGCGCGGAGAGCCTTGCTGCGCTTGCTCACAACTGCTCCTGTGTGTTCTGAAGGAGTCGTGGTACGGGCCGAGCAGGCCCTGCCACGTGCGGCCGTGACGGCCGCATGGTTCTACGAAGGCGGGGTTCAGCCCTCGACCGTGACGCCCATGGAACGGGCGGTACCGGCGATGATCTTCGCGGCCGCGTCCAGGTCGTTGGCGTTGAGGTCGGGCATCTTGGTCTGGGCGATCTCACGGACCTGCGCCTCGGTGATCTTGGCGACCTTGGTCTTGTGCGGCTCGCCGGAGCCCTTCTCGATGCCGGCGGCCTTGAGGATCATCTTCGCGGCCGGCGGCGTCTTGGTGATGAAGGTGAAGGAGCGGTCCTCATAGACCGTGATCTCCACCGGGATGACCCAGCCGCGCTGCGACTCGGTCGCGGCGTTGTAGGCCTTGCAGAACTCCATGATGTTGACGCCGTGCTGACCCAGCGCCGGGCCGACCGGCGGGGCCGGGTTGGCGGCGCCGGCCTGGATCTGGAGCTTGATGAGCCCCGTGACCTTCTTCTTCTTGGGAGGCATTCCGGGTCCTCTCCCGTTTCCGTTTCGTTTTCCTGGTGCCCGAGGGCGTGGAAGTGCCCGAAGGCAACCGCACAACCCTAACGGGAATCCCTGTGCGGCCAAAAACCGGGCAGGTCAGACGAGCTGTGACAGCCCGTCTGACCTGACCCGGAGGCTTTCGCGCCAGAAGGTGATCAGTTCTTCTGGATCTGGTCGAAGCTCAGCTCGACCGGCGTCTCGCGGCCGAAGATCTCCACGAGGCCCTTGACCTTCTTGGAGTCGGCGTTGATCTCGTTGATGGTCGCCTGCAGCGTGGCGAACGGACCGTCGGTGACGGTGACCGAGTCGCCGACCTCGAAGTCCAGCACCTGGACCTCGACCTTGCGCTGCGGCGCGGGCTTGCCCTCGGCCTCGGCGGCCTCACGGGCGGCCTTCTCCTCGGCCTCCGGGGCGAGCATCTTGACGACCTCGTCCAGGGACAGCGGGTAGGGGTCGTAGGCGTTGCCCACGAAGCCCGTGACGCCGGGGGTGTTGCGGACGACGCCCCAGGACTCGTTCGTCAGGTCCATACGGACGAGGACGTAACCGGGCAGCTTGTTCTGCTTGACGGTCTTCCGCTCGCCGTTCTTGATCTGGACGATCTCTTCCTCGGGGACCTCGGCCTGGTAGATGTAGTCCTCGACGTTCAGCGTGACGGCACGCTGCTCCAGGTTGGCCTTCACTCGCTTCTCGTAGCCGGCGTAGGTGTGGATCACGTACCACTCGCCGGGCAGGGCGCGCAGCTCCTCGCGGAGCTTCTCGACCGGATCGAGCACGGGCCCCTCTTCGTCGGCTTCGTCGGCCTCTTCGTCGGCCTCTTCCTCGGACTCGGCGGCCGCGTCCTCGTCCACGGTGTGCATGGCGGCCTCCTCGGCCGGCTCACCCGCGGCGGCTTCGGCAGCCTCGGCCTCGTCGACCTCGTCCGCGCCCTCGACGATGTCCAGCTCGTCGTCCACGGACTCGGCGGCCTCCCCGCGAGGCTCCATGGCGTCGTTCAGGTTCGGGTCAGACACGGTGGCTGCTTCTTCCTGGATACATAGGGGTGGAACACGCGAAAGGGACGCCGGGCACCTCGGCGTCCTTCGCTCTCGGCTCAGCCGAAGACGTACTTGGCGGCGTGGTTGAGCCCATAGTCAATCAAGGTCACCAGGGCGATCATGATCGCAACGAAGAAGATCACCACGGTGGTGTAGGAGGTCAGCTGGTTACGCGTCGGCCAGACGACCTTGCGGAGCTCCGCGATGATCTGGCGGTAGAAGAGGGCAAGGCGCTTCAGCGGACCCTTCTTGGCCCGCTTGCCACCCTTGCGGGACTTCTTCTTCGACTCCTGCACCTCGTCCTGGGCATCAGGCATGTCGATGGAGCCCACGGCGTCCGTCACTCGTCCTCACCTGATTCCCGGGTCGTGGCCGTGCCGCGCCCGGTGGAGCCGCACGGCGGTGCAATACGTACGTACTGTGCGCACACTTCCTGGTGGGGAGTGTGTAGCAGGGCCGGAGGGACTTGAACCCCCAACCGCTGGTTTTGGAGACCAGTGCTCTACCAATTGAGCTACGACCCTTTGTGTGTACCCCAACGTACCGCATCCGACCGGGTGCTCGGTGTGCACCGGCACGGTCACGGCCGCTGGAGGCCAACGAGGTGAGAGTGTACGTGGTCCACGGCCGGGCGTCGAACAGAAAGTGCCCGTAAGGGCTTTGCCCCTGGAAGATCGGCCAGACCGCCGCCCGGATCCGGACGAATGTCCGGGGGACCACCGTGTCCCGCCCGGCCCGCTGCCTTCTGGGTCGTGAACGGCCGAACACATGTGCCCGGCCACCCACGCCTCGCCGCACTCCTGCCCACCGCCGGCGGCATGCCGCACCGGACACGCCCGGTGGCACCGGCCCGGGAGGCACCGGCCGGCGGGCCCACAGGGGAAACCGGGGTGTCGGAGCGGTTTCCGGTCTGAAACGATGGGCCCATGAGCGCTGCAACCCCTCCCACCGAGCGCCGGGTCTCCGCCCGGATCGGCGCGATCTCCGAGTCCGCCACCCTCGCCGTGGACGCCAAGGCCAAGGCCCTCAAGGCCGCCGGGCGCCCGGTGATCGGCTTCGGCGCCGGTGAGCCCGACTTCCCGACGCCGGACTACATCGTCGAAGCGGCCGTCGAGGCATGCAAGAACCCGAAGTACCACCGCTACACGCCGGCCGGTGGTCTGCCCGAGCTGAAGAGCGCGATCGCCGCGAAGACGCTGCGTGACTCCGGCTACGAGGTGGACGCCTCCCAGGTCGTCGTCACCAACGGCGGCAAGCAGGCCATCTACGAGGCGTTCGCCGCGATCCTCGACCCGGGCGACGAGGTGATCGTCCCGGCCCCGTACTGGACGACGTATCCGGAGTCGATCCGGCTGGCCGGCGGTGTCCCGGTGGAGGTCGTCGCGGACGAGACGACCGGCTACCGCGTCTCCGTCGAGCAGCTGGAAGCGGCCCGCACGGAAAAGACCAAGGTCCTCCTGTTCGTCTCCCCCTCGAACCCGACCGGCGCGGTCTACAGCGCGGCCGAGACCGAGGCGATCGGCCGCTGGGCGGTCGAGCACGGCCTGTGGGTGCTGACGGACGAGATCTACGAGCACCTGGTGTACGGCGACGCCGCCTTCACCTCGCTGCCCACGATCGTGCCGGAGCTGCGCGACAAGTGCATCGTGGTCAACGGCGTCGCGAAGACGTACGCGATGACCGGCTGGCGCGTGGGGTGGATCATCGGCCCGAAGGACGTGGTGAAGGCGGCCACGAACCTGCAGTCGCACGCGACGTCGAACGTGGCCAACGTCTCCCAGGCGGCGGCGCTGGCGGCCGTCTCCGGCGGCCTGGAGGCCGTCGCGAAGATGCGCGAGGCGTTCGACCGCCGCCGCCGGACGATCGTGCGGATGCTGAACGAGATCGACGGTGTCGTCTGCCCGGAGCCGGAGGGCGCGTTCTACGCCTACCCGTCGGTGAAGGCGCTGATCGGCAAGGAGATCCGCGGCAAGCGCCCGCAGAACACGGTGGAGCTGGCCGCGCTGATCCTGGAGGAGGCCGAGGTCGCGGTGGTGCCGGGCGAGGCGTTCGGTACGCCGGGGTATCTGCGGCTGTCGTACGCACTGGGTGACGAGGACCTGGTCGAGGGCGTGAGCCGGATCCAGAAGCTGCTGGCGGAAGCCCGGGACTGACACGTACGGCGCACAGGCGGGCCTCCGGTGGGACCGGGGGCCCGCTTGTGCGTTCGGGCACGCGCCCGTTCGGTGAACTCGCTGCCTGTCCAGGATTTCTACGGCAGGATCCTGGGGTGACTCCGCCCCCACGGGCTTCCCGCTCGGCTGACACCCAGCGGCGGACAAGCCCTGCCCGGCACGTCTCGGCACGGAGCGGAGCCTAGCGCATACGGAGAGTTGATGGAGACGGTTCGAGACGTCCGGGTGCTGCCGAAGGCCCATCTGCACCTGCACTTCACCGGGTCGATGCGGCCCACCACCCTGCTGGAGCTGGCCGACAAGTACGGCGTACGGCTGCCCGAGGCACTGAGCGAGGCGCTGGTCAGCGGGGAGCCCCCGAAGCTGCGGGCGACGGACGAACGGGGCTGGTTCCGCTTCCAGCGGTTGTACGACGCGGCGCGTTCGTGCCTCAGGGAGCCGGAGGACATCCAGCGACTGGTGCGGGAGGCCGCGCAGGAGGATCTCAGGGACGGCTCGGGGTGGCTGGAGATCCAGGTGGACCCGACGTCGTACGCGCCGCGCCTGGGCGGTCTGATCCCGGCACTGGAGATCATCCTGGACGCGGTGGAGTCGGCGATGCGGGAGACGGGCCTCGGGATCCGGGTCCTGGTCGCCGCCAACCGCATGAGGCACCCGCTGGACGCGCGCACGCTGGCGCGCCTGGCGGTGCGCTACCAGGACCGCGGCGTGGTGGGCTTCGGGCTGTCGAACGACGAGCGGCGGGGCATGGCCCGCGACTTCGACCGGGCGTTCGCGATCGCGCGCGACGGGGGGTTGCTGTCGGCACCGCACGGCGGCGAGCTGACGGGGCCGTCGTCGGTGCACGACTGCCTGGACGACCTGGTCGCGGACCGCGTGGGCCACGGGGTGCGCGCGGCGGAGGACCCCCGCCTGCTCGGGCGGCTCGCGGAACGGGGCGTGACGTGCGAGGTGTGCCCGGCGTCCAACGTCGCACTCGGCGTCTACGAGAAGCCGGAGGACGTTCCGCTCAGGACGCTGTTCGAGGCGGGCGTGCCGCTGGCCCTGGGCGCCGACGACCCGCTGCTGTTCGGCTCCCGGCTGACGGCCCAGTACGAGATCGCCCGCCGCCACCACGACTTCACGGACGCGGAACTGGCTGAACTGGCACGACAGTCGCTGCGGGCCTCGGCGGCACCGAAGGACGTGAAGGAGAAGCTGCTGGCGGGCGTCGACGACTGGCTCGACGGCCCGACCGCCTGAAGCCCCGCCCCCGGCGGCACAGCCCGGTCCCCGAAGGGCCCGGCGGTCCC
Source organism: Streptomyces caeni (assembly GCF_042678285.1). NCBI lineage: Bacteria > Bacillati > Actinomycetota > Actinomycetes > Kitasatosporales > Streptomycetaceae > Streptomyces > Streptomyces caeni. Next base: position 25,357 of record NZ_JBHUDX010000028.1, on the reverse strand, counting down.
GTCAGGAGGGGCCGGGGGCCACGGCGATACCGCCCAGCAGCGTCCGCGCCAGGCGTCGTGCGAAGTCGTCCACGGGCGGGCACGTGCCCGGCTCCGCCGCCTCGTAGGCGAACGCCCGCTGCGCGCAGGCGCCCAGCAGGAGCGAGGCCGCGGCGAAGGTGTCGGTGTCGGCACGGACCCGCCCGGCGGCCTGCTCCGCACGCAGGTACGTGTCGAGCAGACGGATCGGCAGGTGCGGCCCCGATCCCATCTGCCGCATCGCCTCGTCGTGCCGCCGCTTCAACTGGGTCTCGGCGTACAGCGACGCGGCGATCGGAAAGCTCTGCTCGTAGAAGAGGGCGGCCTGGCGGGCGATCTCGGTGAGGTTCTCCTCCAGGGTGCGCCGGCCGGGCTCGGCCGCGAGGCTGCTCAGCAGCGGGCCGAGCCGGGGCAGCCGCTCCGCGAGGACCTGGATGAACAGTTCCTCCTTGCTCGCGAAGTACTTGTAGAGGGCGGCCTCGGAACAGCCCGCGGCCTTGGCTATCTCCTTGGTCGTGGCGCGGGCGAGTCCCACCGTGAGCATCAGCTCGTGTGCCGCGTCGAGGATGCGGAGCCGGGCGGGCCGATGCCGCGCCGTCCTCTGCCGCGCCGCCTCCTGCTGCGCCCCTGAGTGCTGCATGGCCCAAGGATTCCACGGTCTGTTCCTGCGGGCTTGACGGGTGGGTGAGTGCTTGCCCACCCTGGATGGGTGGTGGGTGAGTGAACACTCACCCACCATCGGGGTGGATCAGCGGGGGAGACGGAGACATGCCATGAAGCTCACCGTTTTCGGTGCCACCGGCGGCATCGGCCAGGAGATCGTCCGGCAGGCCCTCACGGCCGGCCACCAGGTCACCGCCGTCGCGCGGGATCCCGCACGCTTCACCGTGACCGGCGCGGGCCTGGAGGTGTTCCGTGCGGACCTGGGCGACTTCGCCGCCCTGCGCCCGGCGGTCGCCGGCCGGGACGCGGTCCTGTCGGGACTCGGCGCGCGCAGCCGCAAGGACGCCGGGGTGGCCACCCGGCTGACCCGAACGGTGCTGGGTGCCCTGGAGGCGGAGGGGGTCCGCCGGCTGCTCGTGGTCAGCGCGAGCCCGGTCGGCCCCGAGCCGGAGGGCGCCGGGGCGCTGGACCGCGCCGTCTGCGGGCTCCTCTCGGCGGCCCTCAAGGACGTCTACGCCGATCTGAGGGAGATGGAGGCGGAACTCGCCCGCAGCGCCACGGACTGGACGGTGGTGCGCCCGCCGCGCCTGCAGAACAAGCCGCCCACCGGCTCTTACCGCACGGTCGTGGGCGGCTTCCCACCGAGGGGCCGCTTCATCGCGCGCGCCGATGTCGCCCACGCGATGCTGGCGATGGTGGACGACCCGGGGACGGTGAAACAGGGGGTGGGGGTGGCCTATTAGCCGAATACCGGATTCGCCCGGGATCACCCGGAGTCGTCCGGGTCGTCCGAGAGTCGCCTCGCCGGGTCGCCGGGTCGTCCGAGAGTCGCCTCGCCGGGTCGCCGGGTCGTCCGGAGGGGCGCCTCAGAGGCTCACGCCCACCGTCACCGGCTCGTTGACCAGGGTGATCCCGAACGCCTCGCGAACTCCCGCCACGACCTCGCGGGCCAGAGCGAGCAGGTCCTCGGTGGTGGCGCCGCCGCGGTTGGTCAGGGCGAGGGTGTGCTTGGTGGAGATACGGGCGGGTCCGTCTCCGTACCCCTTGGTGAAGCCCGCCTTGTCGATCAGCCAGGCCGCGGAGGTCTTGGTGCGGCCGTCGCCCGCCGCGTACGCGGGCGGCTCCACGTCCTCGCCCAGCCGCTGCCTCACCCGCGCGCGGAACGCGGCGAACTCCGCGTCCGTGAGGATCGGGTTGGTGAAGAAGGAGCCCGCCGACCAGGTGTCGTGGTCCTCCGGGTCCAGCACCATGCCCTTCCCGGTGCGCAGCTTCAGGACGGCCTCACGGGCGGCGGCCAGCGGCACGCGGTCACCGGGCTCGACGCCGAGGGCGCGGGCCGTCTCGGCGTACCTGAGGGGGCCGGACAGCCCCTGGGCGTCCTCCAGCGCGAAGCGGACGCGCAGCACCACATGGCGCTCGGGATCGGCCTTGAAGCGACTGTGGCGGTACGAGAAGTCGCACTCGGCGCCCGGGATCGTGACCGTCTCGCACGTCCTGCGGTCGTATGCGATCACTTCCGTGATCGTGGCGGAGACCTCCTGGCCGTACGCCCCGACGTTCTGGATCGGGGTCGCGCCCGCGGAGCCGGGGATTCCGGCGAGGCACTCGATGCCGGCGAGCCCGGCTTCGACGGCGCGGGCGACGGCGTCGGTCCACACCTCCCCGGCGGCCAGCTCCAGCCGTGTCCCGTCGAGGGAGAAGCCCTCGGTCGCGATGCGCAGGGCGGTGCCGTCGAAGCCTTTGTCGCCGATGACGAGGTTGGATCCGCCGCCGATGAGCAGCAGCGGCGTACCGGAGGCGTCGGCTTCGCGGACGGCGGCGACCACCTCCGCGTCGGTGGTGGCCGTGATCAGGCGGGTGGCGGGGCCGCCCAGCCGGAAGGTGGTCAGCGGGGCGAGCGGGGCGTCGTGGAGTTCCTGCACGCGCCAAGACTACGAGACGCCACCGACGGCCCCGCATCGCGCGACGACGGCCCCGCCGGAGGACCGGCGGGGCCGTCGTCACCGCAGAGCGGGCGGTGGCCGGGCAGGAGAGCGGTGGGGCGGTGGTTCAGGGAGCGGTCGTCTCCAGAGCGGTCGTCTCCGGGACCGGGGCCGGCCGCGTGACGGTGACCGAGGAGGCGGTACGCCGGCGGGCGGGGATCAACAGGGCCGCGAGGCCGGCCAGCGCCACCACCGCGAAGCCGGTCACCAGCGCGGGCCGCAGGCCGTCGACGAAGGTCCGCGCGGTCTCGTAACCGCCCTGTGCCGAGAAGATCGACGACATGACCGCGATCCCGAGCGCACCGCCGACCTCCCGCAGGGCGTTGTTCGCGCCCGAGGCGATGCCCTGCTCATGGGGCCGGACGCTGGACATGACCAGGTTGGAGGCCGGGGCGAAGTAGAGGGACATCCCGATGCCACTGATGATCAGGGCGGGCAGCTGAACCGTGTACGAGGCGTCGGCGCCGACCACGACGGCGTAGTACGCGAGCCCGGCGGCCTGCAGGAACAGCCCGGCCGCGACGACCGGACGCCCTCCGACGCGGTCGGAAAGATAACCGGCGATCGGGGCCACCAGCATGGGCATGCCGGTCCAGGGCAGCATCCGCAGGCCCGCCTGGGTCGGCGAGTATCCGAGGACACCCTGCATGTACTGGCTGAGCAGGAAGATCGAACCGAACATCCCCAGGAACATCAGCAGGCTCGCGGCGTTGATCCCGGAGAAGGCCCGGGAGCGGAACAGTCGCATGGGAAGCATCGGGCTGCGGCCGCGGATGCCGTGGTGGACGAAGCCGACGAGCAGCGCGGTGCCCGCGAACAGACCGGTCAGCACGAGGGAGCCGCTCCAGCCGTCCACCGGGCCACGCACCAGCCCGTACACGATCCCGAAGAGTCCCCCGCTGACGAGCAGGGTGCCGGGGACGTCGAGCGGGGCGCCGGTGCCGTACGACTCGGTGAGGCGGAGGCGGGCCAGCGGCAGCACGGCGAGACCCAGCGGGACGTTCAGCCAGAAGATCCAGTGCCAGGACACGTGCTCGGTGAGGCTGCCGCCGATGAGGGGTCCGGACGCTACGGCGAGCCCGTTGACGGCGCCCCAGATCCCGTACGCCATGCCGCGCTTCTCCGCCGGGACCGCGGCTGTCAGCAGGGTGAGCGTCAGGGGCATCATGACGGCCGCGCCGACGCCCTGCACCGCGCGGGCCGCGATGAGGGAATCGATGCCGGGCGCCATGGCCGCTGCGGCCGACGCGCCCGTGAAGACGGCCAGGCCGGCGAGGAAGAGACGCCTGCGGCCGAACCGGTCACCGAGGGCCGCGCCGAACATGAGCAGGACCGCGAAGGTGAGCGTGTAAGCGCTCACGGTCCACTCCAGGTCGTCCAGGGCTCCCCCGAGGTCCTTGCGGATGGAGGGCAGGGCCGTGGTGACGACCAGGTTGTCCAGGGCCGCCATGAATCCGGCCACACTGGTGATCACGAGGGCCCAGGCCGCTCCCCCGCGACGTGCTGTCTGCTGCTGTGACATCGCTTTCCCCCAGAAGGTTGATGGCGCTCGCCGGTTGATGGCGCTCGTCGAGTCGTCGGCTTGCCGGCTGACGACCTTCGCCGGTTGTGGCAGTGGTGACACCTGCCGGTTAGTTATCAATGACTAACTTTGGGAGGCATGAAACGGCCGCCGCCGCGAAGCCCACTCGATCACCCGGCCTCGCCCTTCTCCAGCCGGCCCGTGAGCCGGGCCGACGGGTACATCCCCTCCCAGACCCGGTGCTCCGCCGGAAACCCCATGGCCGAGAGGGTGTTGACCAGCATGCCGTAGGCCATGAAGGTCGTGGTCTCGCCCACGTCGGCCCCCAGCGGCAGGTGCACCGCCTCCCACAGCCTCATCCAGCCGGCCCGAACGGCCTCGCCGAACTCGTGGTCGCCCTCCGCCTCGACGGCCGCCACGGCGATGTACGTCTGCATCTGCATCTGGAGCTTCTCGGGATGCTCCGCGATCAGCCGCATGTACGCCCGGGCCATGGCGTGCAGGGCCTCCTCGCCCTCCAGCCCCTCGGCCGCCCCCTCGAACACCAGGCGCGTCTCCTCCACGCACCGCAGCGAGGCGGCGGTGAAGATCGCCTTCTTGCCCGGGAAGAGCCGGAAGAGATACGGCTGCGACACGCCCACACGCTTGGCGATCGCCTCGGTGGACGTTCCGTAGTAGCCCTTCTGCGCGAACTCGGCGATCGCCGCGCGGATGACGCTCTCGCGCCTCTCCGCTGCGCTCATCCTGACCATGCGAGCCAAGTTAGTGTTCAATCACTAACTACGTCAAGGCGCAGCGAAGACCCTACTCGTCGTCTGCCGGGCGCCCGGCAGACGACGAGCGACGGGCGACGGGCGACGGGCGGCGTAAGGGGCGTCCGCCAGGCGGACGCCCCTTACCGGGCCCGTGGCCGAGGGTGGCCTGACAGGCGGGCAGCGCACCGGGAGGCCGGGGTTCCTCCGGTCAGGCCAGCCGTACGACCGCTCGCGACATGCCCAGCACCTTCTGACCGGCGCTCATCGCCGTGAGGTCGACACGAACGGTCCGGTCGTCGAGCTTCGCCGCCACTTTGCCGCCGACCTCGATGAGGGCGCCCTGGTCGTCGTCGGGGACGACGACGGGCTTGATGAAGCGGACGCCGTACTCGACGACCGCGCCCGGGTCGCCCACCCAGTCGGTCACCACACGGATCGCCTCGGCCATGGTGAACATGCCGTGCGCGATGACGTCCGGCAGGCCCACCTCCTTGGCGAACCTCTCGTTCCAGTGGATCGGGTTGAAGTCCCCGGATGCGCCGGCGTACCGCACGAGCGTGGCTCGGCTGACGGGGAACGTCTGTGCCGGCAACTCGGTACCGACCTCGACGGCGTCGTACGCGATCTTCGCGGTCATCGGGTTCACGCCTCCTCTTCCGGCGCCCGGGCCACGAGCTTGGTCCAGGCGGTCACCACGCGCTCACCGGCCTCGTCGCGGACCTCGCCGCGGATGTCCACGACGTCGTTGCCGGCCAGGGACTTGATCGACTCGATGGCCGAGGTGACGCTCAGCCGGTCGCCGGCCCGGACCGGGCGGGCATAGCTGAACCTCTGGTCGCCGTGCACCACCCGGCTGTAGTCCAGCCCCAGTTGAGGATCCTCGACGACCTGCGCCGCGGCCTTGAAGGTGATCGCGAAGACGAAGGTCGGCGGGGCGATCACATCGGAGTGACCGAGCGCCTTGGCGGCCTCCGGGTCCGTGTAGGCCGGGTTGGCGTCTCCGATCGCCTCCGCGAACTCGCGGATCTTCTCCCGGCCGACCTCGTACGGGTCGGTGGGCGGGTAGGACCGCCCCACGAAGGACTGGTCGAGCGCCATGGGCTCGGCACCTCCTGGTTGTTCACGGGTTTGCCTCACGAGGCCGCCGACGCCGCGGCGGCGGGCTCTCCGTTCGGCTGACGTGTCCGACGCGGCGGGTCCGGTCGGTGCGACCGGCACGGCGTCACCGGTCGCAGCGACCGATTCTCCATCCGATGTGTCTGTCCTGGTGCTTCGGGCCTGACATCTCAGGTCCGATTTCTTCAGCCGTACGGCGGGGCGTACGCCACCGGGCACGCCCGGCGTGGCCGGGTCCGGTGGTGTGCACCGTGGAGCGGCGGGCGGCCGCCGTAACGCCGCGAGGCCGCCCCCATGGCTCTGGGAGCGGCCTCGCGAACAAGCCTGAGTTATCGCGTCTCGCGGTGCGCGGTGTGCGCGTTGCAGCGCGGGCAGTGCTTCTTCAGCTCAAGGCGATCCGGGTCGTTGCGCCGGTTCTTCTTGGTGATGTAGTTCCGCTCCTTGCACTCCACGCAGGCCAGCGTGATCTTCGGGCGGACGTCGGTGGCAGCCACGTGAGTGCTCCTTGACGAACGGATAGACGAAATTAACGCAAGAAAGAGTAGCCGATCGAAGGACCGACCCCACAATCGGCTACTGTGAGTAGCGGTGACCGGACTTGAACCGGTGACACAGCGATTATGAGCCGCTTGCTCTACCGACTGAGCTACACCGCTGCGATGCGATCGGGCCCCGCCTCGCAGCGAGTACCTCTCACACCAGAGCCCCAAAACGGAATCGAACCGTTGACCTTCTCCTTACCATGGAGACGCTCTGCCGACTGAGCTATTGGGGCGAGCGATGAAGACATTACACGGTCGCCCGCCGTTCGCCCAAATCCGTTTCACGGCACCCGCCCCGACCTGTCCCCCGCGCCGCCCGGGCGTTTCCCCGGCCATTCTTCGGTCCAGCGGGTGGCGGGAACCACCGCAGTCACCCCAGCCCCAATGGCCGCAGCGGTGTGCTCACTTGGCGTAACCGCTCTTGTTCGCCTGCGATGCTCCGTCTCCGGCCCGTGCCGACAATGGGAAGCCCACGCACCCGAACCGCCGCCGAACACCACACCAGTACGACTATTGCGCTCCTCCCCGCCCCGGCCGGGTCGTCATCCTAGGCTCGACTCACTCTGCGTGATCTTGCCCCTGGTGCGCAGCCGCCCCGAGCCACAGGAGCGCGATGCCCGACAGCTGCCCGCAGCCGCCCCACTCCTCGTCCTCGTCGTCAGGTCCGGCCGACTCGGCCCCCCTGCTGCTGTGCGGGGCACGGCTCACCGACGGCCGGACGGTGGACGTGCGGCTGGGCGGCGGGCGCATCGAGGCCGTGGGCACCGCCGGCAGCCTGGCGGTGGGGGCCGTGGGCGCACGGGTCGATCTCCGCGGCCATCTGCTCCTTCCGGCCCCCGCCGAACCCCACGCGCACGGCGACACGGCCCTGTCCGCGGACCGGGACGGGCCGATGTCGTACGACGCCGAGGAGGTCCAGCGCCGCACCACCGAGGCCGCCCTGCTGCAGCTCGGGCACGGCGCGACGGTGCTGCGCTCGCACGTGCACATCGGGGACGTACAGGGGCTGGACGCGCTGGCCGCGGTGCTGAGGGCGCGACACTCCCTGCACGGGCTCGCCGAGCTGACGGCGGTGGCTATGCCGCGGGTACTGACCGGGGCCGCAGGGGCGGACGGGCTCGCGATGCTGCGGGACGCGGTGAAGATGGGCGCGACGGTCGTGGGCGGCTGCCCGGACGCGGACCCCGACCCGATCGGGTACGTGGAAGCGGTCCTGCAGCTGGCCTCCGAGCACGGATGCCCGGTCGACCTGCACACGGACGCCGACGATCCGGCGCGCCTGGGCCGGGTCGCGGCGATGGCGGGCGGGCTGCGCCCGGGAGTGGCGCTCGGACCGTGCGGCGGGCTCGGACGCCTTCCGGCGGACACGGCGGCGCGCGCCGCCGACCAGCTCGCCGCCGCCGGGGTCACGGTGGTCTGCCTGCCGCAGGGCGGCTGCGGCGGTGCCGAGCGGCGCGACACCGCCCCGGTACGGCTGCTGCGGTCGGCCGGGGTGCGGGTCGCGGCGGGCAGCGGGGCGCTCAGGGACGTGTCGAACCCCGTTGGGCGCGGGGATCCGTTGGAGGCCGCATACCTGCTGGCCTCGCGGTACGGGCTGCGCCCCGAGGACGCCTACGACACCGTCAGCACGTCGGCGCGGGCCGCGCTCGGGCTGCCCGAGGTACGTGTGGAGGCGGGCTTCCCGGCAGAGTTGCTGGCCGTGCGCGGCGACCGGCTGGCGGGCGCGCTGTCGCTCGCGTACAGCCGCATCGTGGTCCACCGGGGGCGCGTGGTGGCCCGTACCAGCGCGGTGCGGGAGTACTGCAGCTCGGCGGCGGTGGCACTTGACCTGCCACGGCAGGGCCGGGTCCAGCCGCCGTGACCGTGGCGCGCCGGGTGACCGGGGCGCCCTGTGGCGGTGCCCTGTCGGCGGTGCGCGGCGGTGTGTGCCCGTTGCCACGGGGTGCGCGGCGGTGATGCGCACGGACGGTGGTGCGCGCCGGTGCACGGCGGTGCGGCGACAGGGCGTGCGGGACGTCGCACGGCGAAGGGGCCCGCCCGGGCGTACGGTCGGAAACATGCGCATTGTCATCGCTGGTGGTCACGGTCAGATCGCGCTACGGCTGGAGCGGCTGCTCACCGCGCGCGGTGACGAGGCCGCGGGACTCGTCCGCAACGCGGAACAGGCCGGCGATCTGCGGGCCGCCGGCGCGGAGCCGATCGTGTGCGATCTGGAGGCGGCGTCGGCCGAAGAGGTCGCCGCGCACCTGGAGGGAGCCGACGCGGCCGTCTTCGCGGCGGGCGCGGGGCCGGGCAGCGGCGCGGCCCGCAAGCACACGGTGGACCGGGACGCGGCGATCCTGTTCGCGGACGCGGCGGAACGCGCGGGCGTACGCCGGTTCGTCGTCGTCTCATCGATGGGCGCGGACCCGGAGCACCCGGGCGACGAGGTCTTCGACGTGTATCTGCGCGCGAAGGGCGAGGCCGACGCGTACGTGCGCGCCCACAAGTCCCTTGAGTGGACGATCCTGCGCCCCGGCTCGCTCACCAGCGACGCCGGCAAGGGGCTGGTCCGCCTGGAGGCGCACACGGGACGCGGCTCGATCCCGCGCGACGACGTGGCGGCGGTCCTCGCGGAACTGGTCGACACGCCCGCGACGGCCGGTCTGACCCTGGAGCTGATCAGTGGTTCGACTCCGGTGTCGGTGGCCGTGAAGTCGGTGGCGGGGAACTGAACCGCGCATACCGCAGCGCCGCCACCTCTCGTCCGCCCCCTGGGGAACTGGACGGTCCGGCCACTCTTTTTGGGGGGCGCGGCTCAGAAGAGGGCGAGCCGGCCGGGGAACTCCGGCGGGGCGTACCCGTCGAGGGCGGGCCGCGTGGCGTCGGTCTGGGCCGACCGACGGGATCCGCAGCACGAGACGAGCATGCCGCTGCTCCGTGCACCCGGCGGGTCGTGCCGCGCGAACCGCCCCGCGACGACGGCGATGTCCCGACGGCACTCTGGGCAGTTCCTGCGGCGCGGGGACATGCCCTCAGCGTACGAGTGCCGGCTCACCCCGGCAGGGAGGCGGGACGGCTGAAGTCGCCGTGCGCTGAAAGGGGCCGCAGAGCGAAGGACCGTGGGCCGAAGAGGCCGTAGACCGAAGAAGCCATAGGTTCGACATGACCGGCACCACAGGGACTCAAGGTGCCCCGCGGTCAGAGGAGAGCGTGGAACTTCGACGCACCCCGAAGGCACCACGGACCGGCCGACCAGGTTGGCGAACGCGCCGAACGCCCGGCCGAGCAGCGCCGGCCCGCGCCCGCCGGCCGAGGGCCGGCCACCGGACCGCCGCCGGTGCCCCGACAGCCGCTCGAACTCGCTGCGGCACGGGTTCAGTCCTCGGATGCGACCGGCTCCAGTCTCACGACGGGGAACTTGCGCGACGTCCTGGCCTCGTACTGCGCGCTGTCGGGCCAGTACGCCGACCAGATCCCGTACAGACGCTCCCATTCCGGCGACGCATGCGTGACGACGGTGGGCGTCGCCCTCAGGACGCGCTCGCCCACCTCGATGGTCACTTCGGCCATGGCGGCGGCATTGCCCACCCACGCAGGGTCCTTCTCCGCGCCACGCGAGGAGCCGCAGACAAGGAAGCCGTCCCCATCGGCCGCGTAGACCAAGGGATTCACGCGTTCCCGGCCGGTACGGCGGCCGACGGTGTGCAGGAGCAGCAGATGCTTGCCCTCGAAGGGCCCTCCCACGACGCCGCCATGTGCCCGGAACTGGCTGATGACCTGCTTGTTCGCCTCATTCACATCGCCCATGTCCGCCTCACTCCGCCAAGGAACTGACCACCTATCAGCTAACCAGCGGGGGCGGCGGCCGCGACGAGCCTCGCCGCAGCCCAGCGGAGAACATCGGACCTGTCGGCCGACCGGGCGAGTTGTCGGCGCTCGGCGTGGCTCCCTGCCGCACCCGTGCGAACGGTCCGGCCCGGCCTCGTCAGCAACGGCGGGCCTGGCCGGTCGAGGCCATGGCGGCTTCCACCGCTCCGCATCCGGGGAACCCGATGCGCCTCGCCTCTCACCCGTCAGCCATATGATCTTCGGCACACGAGCCTCTTGTTCCGGCTCAGCTCCGGCGCAACCCGGTGAAGGGGGCCCGCGTTGCCGGCCCAGGTTCGCCGGCCTCTTCCTGGCCGCCCGACCGGCGTCCGCGAAGGCACTCGTTCACGCACGGCTCGGGACGGACGAACCGACGGATCGACCCGGCCCTGCAGAAGCGGGGGGGAACGGGGCGGGACAAGTCGCCCCTTTGATGACCCGACGGCCTGATCACCGTCGAACGTTCGCGCGCGGACACGACAAGACCCCCTCCGCTCTGCGTCTCCGCAGTTCAGAGGGGGTCTTCCCAGTGTGGCGGCGCTAGGATTCGAACCTAGGAAGGCTGAGCCGGCAGATTTACAGTCTGCTCCCTTTGGCCGCTCGGGCACACCGCCATGGTTTGTTGCTGCGGAGGCCGCTTTTCGGCGGTGCCCCCTGGCAACGACGTAAACGATACCTGATGCGGGGGGGTGCTTCGCCACCCGATAGATCGGCGTTCGGAGGGGGCGAGGTGGCTAGGCTTATCCGGATGCGGCCCGGGATCGATGCCGGGCCGGGCGGCCGCGCTCCCGCACGCCGAAACGCACCCCGATCCACCCCGATCCACCCCGATCCACCCCGATCCACCCCGATCCACCCCGATCCACCCCGATACAAGGAGCCACAGGACATGGCCGACTCCAGTTTCGACATCGTCTCGAAGGTCGAGCGGCAGGAGGTCGACAACGCCCTCAACCAGGCCGCCAAGGAGATCTCGCAGCGCTACGACTTCAAGAACGTCGGTGCCTCGATCGCCTGGTCCGGCGACAAGATCCTGATGCAGGCCAATTCCGAGGACCGGGCGAAGGCCATCCTCGACGTCTTCCAGTCCAAGCTGGTCAAGCGCGGCGTATCCCTGAAGTCTCTGGACACCGGCGAGCCGCAGCTCTCCGGCAAGGAGTACAAGATCTTCGCGTCGATCCAGGAGGGCATCTCCCAGGAGAACGCGAAGAAGGTGGCGAAGATCATCCGTGACGAGGGCCCGAAGGGCGTCAAGGCACAGGTTCAGGGGGACGAACTTCGCGTCAGCTCGAAGAGCCGCGACGATCTCCAGGCCGTGATCGCCCTCCTGAAGAGCACGGAATTCGACTTCGCGCTGCAGTTCGTGAACTACCGGTAGGTCGTTCGATGGCCGGTCCCGGTGGTCGGGCGGGTGTCCCCCCGGGGCCGGTTCATCGCTCGTGCAGGAAGGGTGGGCACCCCGGAGTGCGGGTGCCCACCCTTCTGCGTGTGCTGCCGGCTGCGGCCGGGGAAGTGCGTTCAGCGGCGTGAGTCGCCGAACAGAACGCGGTAGACGATCAGCAGCACCAGCGAGCCGCCGATCGCAGCCGCCCAGGTGGGCCCGTCGTAGAAGTCCTTGGTGATCGGGTGGTGGAGCCAGCGGGCGGATATCCAGCCGCCGATGAAGGCACCCGCGATGCCGATGAGAGTCGTGCCGATGAAGCCGCCGGGGTCCTTGCCCGGCAGCAGGAACTTGGCGATGGCGCCTGCCAACAGCCCCAGAACGATCCAGCTGACAATGCCCATGCCGTGATCCTGCCTCTCCGTGCTGTGCCTGTGCTGTGCTCCTGCTCCGGTCCGGCTGTGCGCATGCTCGGACGCCGCTCGCCGCCGCTGATCAACGTGCCGGCCCGTCGCTGTCGGGGAGGACGCCTTGGCATCGCCCGCCGGTTGCAGCGGTGGTCGCCTACTGCAACGCGATGTCCTCGGCACGGCTGGCAGCCCGGTATCCCGCCTCGGGCGGCACCTATGTGTACGGACGTGAACGGCTCGGGGATTTCTGGGGGTATCTGGCGGGCTGGTCGTTCGTCGTCGGGAAGACCGCCTCGTGCGCGGCGATGGCGCTCACCGTGGGGGCGTACGTCTGGCCCGGGCAGGCGCATGCGGTGGCGGTGGCGGCCGTGGTGGCACTGACCGCCGTGAACTACGGCGGCGTGCAGAAGTCGGCCCTCCTGACGCGGGTGATCGTGGCGGTCGTCCTGGCTGTCCTCACTTCCGTGGTGGTCGTGTCCCTCGGGTCCGCGGCGGCCGACGCCTCCCGGCTGGACAGCGGGGGCTTCGGGGGCGCCGGCGGGGTGCTTCAGGCGGCGGGCCTGCTCTTCTTCGCGTTCGCCGGGTACGCGCGGATCGCCACCCTCGGTGAGGAGGTACGGGATCCGGCGCGCACCATCCCGCGCGCGATCCCGCTCGCCCTGGGCATCGCGCTGGTGGTGTACGCGGCGGTGGCTGTCGCCGTCCTTTCCGTGCTGGGTACGAAGGGGCTGGGGCAGGCGGCGGCGCCGCTGGCCGACGCGGTACGGGCGGCGGGCGTGCCCGGTCTCGCGCCGGTGGTGCGGGTGGGCGCCGCGGTAGCCGCACTGGGCTCGCTGCTCGCGCTCATCCTGGGCGTCTCGCGGACGTCGCTGGCCATGGCCCGCGACCGGCATCTGCCGGGCTCCCTGGCCGCCGTGCACCCACGCTTCCAGGTGCCGCACCGGGCAGAGTTGGCCGTGGGCGCCGTGGTGGCCGTGCTCGCCGCGACGGTGGATGTGCGGGGCGCGATCGGTTTCTCCTCCTTCGGGGTGCTGGCCTATTACGCGATCGCCAACGCGTCCGCCTGGACGCTGAGTTGGGCGCCGGCGTCGCGTACTCTGCCCACGTTCGGGCTCCTCGGCTGCGTGATCCTGGCGTTCGCGCTGCCGAGGGCGTCGGTGGGCCTGGGCGCGGGCGTGCTGCTTCTGGGCGTGGTGGCGTACGTCGTACGGCGCAGGGTCGCTGCTCGGTAGCGAGCCGCGGGTTCACCCGGGCCCGGAGGGTTCACCCAGGCCCGGAGGGTTCACGGGTGGCCGTGCGTGCCCGGAGTCCTTGCGGGCAGGCGCCGTACGGGCGGGGCTTCCCTATGACGGGCGCGCACCGTCCGTGCGTATAGGGAGGTCGGCCCACGGCGCCAGGTCGGCTCCGGCGTTGGACTCCTCGTACCAGCCCGTGCCGTCGAGCCATGACTGAAGCCACTCTGCGAGACCGGGGGCGTCCACGTACCAGGCATGGTCGGCCTCGTCGGCGTTCGGCTCGTAGAGCAGAACCGTGCCCTGCGGGGTGCGGCAGTCCACGCAGGCGTACATGCCGCAGCCCCAGTGGGATATCGGCAGGATGCTCTCGGGCCAGGGCCAGTCGGGGTCCTTGCGGCCGCTCTCGCGGTTCGCGAGGTATTGCGGGACGGCGGCCGGCTCACCGGACGGCGGACTGTCGAGCAGGGGCAGCAAACCGTATGCCGGGCCGAAGCCACCGTCTCCTATCCGCAGATACAGCGCGGCGAGCAGCGAGGGCAGGGAGAAGCCCAGGACCGCCTCGGCACGGGCGATCGCGGCCTCCTCCACCGGGTCGGGAAGCGAAGGCCAGCCCCACGGGCGGGTGTTGCGGGCCTGCAGCGCCACCCTGTCCAGCAACTGCTCCATCTCGGTCATGGGTTCATGATGCAGGGCGCCACTGACAATCGGGCAGCCTGTGGACAACCCTCGCATCCCTCGGACCGGGTCGATGTCGACGCGTCGCTCCGCAGGTCACTCCGCAGGCCGCTCCGCAGGTCACTCCGCCAGGCCACGGCCGGGCGCGGACAAAGTCCATGCCGCCGCTTCGCCCTCGGCGATTCCCGGACCACCGGCCGGAGCCGTCGCCGTACCGGGGCCTGGCGTTGCTCGTACGCGCCGCGAACGCGGGAGGAGCATGAAGTGGGCTAGGGGGTGTTTCGAAAGTCCTGTGCGGTGCCCGCGGTGTCCGGTGCGTGCTCTCGGCGTGCCGGACGAAAGCCCTCGTACTGGACGTACTCGGGGTTTCGGCCGGTGCGGCGAGTGGGGGTGCCCCCTGCTCGAAGAGGATGGGGGAGCGTGCCGGGCACCGTGGGTGCTGTGCGGGACTTCCGAAACACCCCCTAGGCCGAACGGGATCGCTTTCCGACGCCCACAACACGCCAACAAGGCCGCCACGGTTCCGGCTCCGTGCTGAGCGCCGGATACTAGCTGGTGGCACCGGGTGCGAGCGTCAATCTCGAAGGGGCAGTGATCATGAAACTGATCAACCTCATCCTGAACCTCCTGTGGTTGATCTTCTGCGGGATCTGGATGGCACTCGCCTACACACTGGCCGCGTTGATCTGCTTCGTCCTGATCGTGACGATCCCCTTCGGCGTCGCCTCGCTCCGGATCGCCGGCTTCGTGCTCTGGCCCTTCGGCCGTACGGCGGTGCCGAAAGCAGGCGCAGGAGCGGGCTCGCTGATCGGCAACGTGATCTGGATCATCTTCGCAGGCTGGTGGCTCGCCATCGGTCACCTCATCACGAGCATCCCGCTCTTCCTGTCGATCATCGGTATCCCCTTCGGATGGGCGAACCTCAAACTGATCCCGATCTCCCTCATGCCTCTCGGGCACGAGATTGTGTCGAGCCACGACGGGTTCGGCGGGCGCTGATCAGGTCTGGATACGGCGGAGTCCCGACTCTGCGGGCCCGGCACTGTCGTGTCGGGCTGCGGCGCGGTGCGGACCGGGGTGTGGTGCTCGACATGCCTCGCCCATGGCGCAACGCGGAGAGCCGATCCACCGGCAACAGCACGGTTTATGGCTGGAGTGCCAGGTCACGCTGATACCAAGTGCCTGGCTTACCGCCGAGGTCGGCCGGGCCGGCCGGGCCGACCGGAACGAATCCGGCCTTGGCCAGGACCTTCTGGGAGGCGACATTGTCGCGGGAGGTGGCCGCCCGCAGTACGCGCAGCCCGTGCCGCGCCGCCGCCAGACGGCACAGCTCCCGGACGGTCGCGGTCGCCACGCCGCGGCCGGCGGCGTGCTCCGCGACCCGGTAGCCGAGTTCGGCGGTACCGTCCGTGAAGCCGTACAGGTTGAACCGGCCCAGAACCGAGCCGTCCTCGTCAACGAGCACGTAGAAGGCGCCGGTGCCTGCCTCTTGCTCTGCCAGCAAGGCGCTGTGCCGGTCGGTGAAGTGGTCGAAGAACTCGTCGCCGCGGTCGGAGACCGAGGCAGCGAAGTAGGCGCGGTTCGCCAGCTCGAAGGCCAAGACCGTCGGGGCATGGCTGGCATGCAGCTGCTGCAGCTCGGGCACCGGGCAACTCTACCGGGACCGCCGACGCCCTCGTCAGCAATCGCGATTTCGCACGGGAGGCGGCGGCTGAACGGCAGTGGGGCGTGCCCGAGACCAGGGGCACCGCCCCGGAGCCGGCCGGCGGGCCAGGCGCCCCCGGACCGGCCTCCGGAGGCGATCGCTGTCGTCGGCAGCTCGCTGGAACCGCTCTCGGAGACGGGAGCGGCCGTTGTCGCGGCAGGCGGCGAGAAGGCCGGTTCGCCGAGCGCGCCGAGCTTGTCGACGTTCAGCGTCACCCCGCTGCTGTCGGTCGTCTCGATGCTGGCCTTCGCGGGCCCGCCTCCGCGAGGCCTTCGGCCGGCGGAGAGCGCCGAGCCGTCCCGCAGAAACCGCTCGGAACGAGCCGCATGACGCTCAGGATTGGCTTACCGGTGCCGCCCCGCCATCTGCTCGAGCCGGGCGATGCGCTCCGCCATCGGCGGGTGTGTGGAGAACATCTTGGAGAATCCCTGACCGGGACGGAAGGGGTTCGCGATCATCATGTGGCTCGCCGTCTCGATGCGCGGCTCGGGCGGGAGCGGGAGTTGCTTGGTGCCCGCCTCCAGCTTGCGCAGGGCACTGGCGAGTGCGAGCGGGTCGCCGGTCAGCTGAGCGCCTGAGGCGTCCGCCTCGTACTCCCGCGAGCGGCTGATGGCGAGCTGGATGAGGGTCGCGGCCAACGGGCCCAGGATCATGATCAGCAGCAGGCCGAGGATGCCGGGGCCGTCGTCGTCGTCCGAGCGGCCGACCGGGATCAGCCAGGCGAAGTTCACCAGGAACATGATCACCGAGGCGAGGGCGCCCGCGACGGAGGAGATCAGGATGTCGCGGTTGTAGACGTGGCTCAGCTCGTGTCCGATGACGCCGCGCAGTTCACGCTCGTCGAGGATGCGGAGGATGCCTTCGGTGCAGCACACCGCCGCGTTGCGCGGGTTGCGGCCCGTCGCGAAGGCGTTCGGCGCGTCCGTCGGCGAGATGTACAGGCGGGGCATGGGCTGGCGGGCCTGGTTGGACAGGTCGCGGACCATGCGGTACAGCCCAGGGGCCTCGAACTCGCTCACCGGACGGGCGCGCATCGCGCGTAGCGCCAGCTTGTCGCTGTTCCAGTACGCGTACGCGTTGGTGCCGATCGCGATGAGAACCGCGACGACCAGGCCGGTACGCCCGAAGAAACTGCCGATGACGATGATGAGTGCGGACAGTCCCCCGAGGAGTACTGCGGTCCTGAGCCCGTTGTGCCGGCGGTGCACGGTACGCCCTCCAAGTGGTGCGGCAGGGGAACCCTTTGTCTGCGAATGCTGTTGACTCCACTTCTCAGTGGACCCTCCCGCACTGGTCAACGCCAGGCGAGGAGCGCAAGTTCCCTTGTGCGCGCATCGGAGCACGTGGGCCCTCCGGGTGACGCGGCCCGGTGCCGTCCAGGCGTCCCCGCCTGCGGGGCCCCGGGTGCCCGCGCGCGTGAGGGCGCCCGTCAGAACAGGCCGGTGGCCGAGAAGCGGAGTACCAGCTGGGGCGCTCCGGAGAGGGCGATGCCCACGACGGAGGTCAGGCCGATGGCCACGGTGAGCGGGCCCGGAACGCGATGCTTCTCCGGCTCGCCCTCGGAGGCGCGGAAGAGCAGGGCCGTCCACTGGAGGTAGTAGACGAGCGCGATCACCACGTTGGCGGCCATCACCACCGCGAGCCAGCCGAGGCCCGCGTCGACGGCCGTGGAGAAGACGGTGACCTTGGCGAAGAGACCGATGATGCCCGGCGGCAGGCCGGCCAGGCAGAGCAGGAAGAACGCCAGGAGCAGGGCCGCGAGGGGGTTCGACGCGTACAGGCCGCGGTAGTCGCTGACGCGGTTCAGGGTCCTCCTACGGCCCACGAGGGCGGCCACTGCGAAGGCGCCGAGGTTCACCACCGCGTACATCAGGGCGTACGCGACGGTGGAGCCGATCGGCTTCTGCACGTCCTTGGTGTAGGCGGCCGCGGCGACCGGGACCAGGAGGTAGCCGGCCTGGCCGATGGAGGACCAGGCGAGCAGGCGTACCGCGCTGTACGCGCGCGTGGCCTGCTGCCGGAGGGCGCCGACGTTGCCGACGGTCATGGTGAGCGCGGCCAGCGCGGCGAGTGCCGGGCCCCACACGTCGGAGTACGTGGGCAGGGCGACCACGGTGACCAGGATCAGGCCGGAGAAGCCGACCGCCTTGCCGACGACCGACAGGTAGGCGGCGACCGGCAGGGGCGCGCCCACATAGGTGTCGGGCACCCAGAAGTGGAACGGGACGGCGGCCGTCTTGAAGGCGAAGCCCACCAGGGTGAGCACGACGCCCGCCTGGGCGAGCGTGCGGAGCGGGCCGTCCACGTGCTGGATCCGTTCGGCCACCTGGGTCAGGTAGAGGGTGCCGGTGGACGCGTACACGAAACTGATGCCCAGGAGGCTGACCGCGGTCGCGGTGACGGACGACAGGAAGAACTTCAGGGCCGCTTCGGAGGAGCGCTTGTCCCCATGCCGTATGCCGACGAGGGCGAACGCGGGCAGGGAGGCGACCTCCAGGGCGACGACGAGGGTCGCCAGGTCGCGGGAGGCGGGCAGCAGGGCCGCGCCCGCCGCCGAGGACAGCAGCAGGAACCAGAACTCCCCTTCGGGGAGTTCCTTCCCGGCGTCCTTCAGGGCGGTGACGGACAGGAGGGCCGCGAGGAGGGCACCCCCGACGACCAGGAACTGGATGACGAGTGTGAAGCGGTCCGCCACATAGCTGCAGACCTGCGGATCACCCGTGAGGCAGAAGGTGGCGCGGTCGGCGTCGAGGAGGGGCAGCAGCATGAGCGCCGCCGCGGCCAGTCCGGCGATGGACACCCAGCCGAGGAGGGCCTTGTTCCGCTCTGCGAGAAAGAGGTCGGCGACGAGGACGGCCAGCCCCGCGACCGCCGCGATGGTGGGCGGTGCGATCGGCAACCAGTCGACGGACTGGACGAGGGAGCTCATCGGGTGCCTCCTGCGAGGAGCTGCTGCACGGCCGGGTCGGTCAGGCCGAGGAGTGCCTTCGGCCACAGGCCGGCGACGACGGTGAGGGCGACGAGCGGCGTCCAGGCCGCGAATTCGTACGTGTGGACATCGGCGATCTTCGGGGCTTCCTCGGTCACCACGCCCATGCAGACGCGCCGTACGACGATGAGCAGGTAGGCGGCGGTGAGGAGGGTGCCGAACACGGCGACCGCCATGAAGGTGAGGAAGGCGGGGCGGCTGAGGCCTGCGGCGGGCTTGAAGGCGCCGAACATCGCCAGCATCTCGCCCCAGAACCCGGCCAGTCCCGGCAGGCCGAGTGAGGCGACGGCGGCGAAGGCGAGCAGGCCGCCGAGGCGGGGTGCCTTGCCGTAGAGGGCGGCGCCGGTCTCCTCGGCCAGGGTGTCGAGGTCGGTCGTGCCCGTGCGGTCCTTCAGGGCGCCCACCAGGAAGAAGAGGAGGCCGGTGATGAGGCCGTGGGCGATGTTGGCGAACAGGGCCCCGTTCACGCCGGTGGGGGTCGCGGACGCGATGCCGAGCAGTACGAAGCCCATGTGGCCGACGGAGGAGTAGGCGACGAGCCGCTTGAGGTCACCCTTCGCGCCCCGTTTGGCGAGGGCGAGGCAGGCGAGGGACCCGTAGACGATCCCGACGACCGCGAAGGCGGCGAGGTAGGGCGCGAAGGTGTGGAAGCCGTCGGGCACACCCGGAAGGAGAATCCGGACAAACCCATATGTACCCATCTTCAACAGGACACCGGCCAGCAGGACCGAGCCGACGGTGGGCGCGGCGGTGTGGGCGTCGGGCAGCCAGCTGTGCAGCGGCCACATCGGCGTCTTGACCGCGAGCCCGATCCCGATCGCCAAGACCGCGATGACCTGCACGGATGTGGTGAGGGACCGGCCGTTGTCAGTGGCGAGTGCCACCATGTCGAACGTGCCCGCCTTGATTCCGATCAGGAGCAGGCCGAGCAGCATGACGACGGAGCCGAGCAACGTGTAGAGGATGAACCTCCAGGCCGCCCGGGTCCGCCCCTCACCGCCCCAGCGGGCGATCAGGAAGTACATCGGGATGAGCACCGTCTCGAACGCGAGGAAGAACAGCAGCAGGTCCAGGACGGCGAAGGCCGCGAGGGTGCCGGACTCGAGGACGAGCAGCAGGGCGACGAACGCCTTCGGGGACGGGCCCGAAGGCATCTTGAAGTAGGAGTAGAGCGCGCAGAGGAAGGTCAGCAGCGCGGTCAGAACGAGAAGGGGGAGAGAGATGCCGTCTGTACCGAGGTGGATCCGTACGTCGAGCGCGGGGATCCAGCTGATGTCGGTCGTGGCCTGCATCGTCGACGGGTGGTCGTGGTCGAAGCCGAGTGCGAGGACGATCGCCGCGATGAGCACGGCGCCGGTGACCGTCACGCCGTGCCGCAGCACGGCATGCTCGGGCGACTTCCCCTTCAGCCCGGGCGGGGCCGGCAGGAGCGCGGCGAGCGCGCCGAGGAGCGGCGCGACGACGATGAACGCCAGTAGGAACTGCATCACGGACTCGCTGATATCGATCACGCCTGTTCACGCTCCCGTGGCGACGAGGAGGGCGGCCACCGCCAGGACGAGGGTGCCGGCGAGCAACGCGCTCACATAGGTCTGCACATTGCCGGTCTGGGCGCGTCGTACGGCCGCGCCGAGCAGGCGGGGCAGGGCGGCCACTCCGCGTACATAGGTCTCGATGACCTCGCGGTCCAGGAACCGGACCAGGTTCGCTCCGGCGCTGACCGGGCGGACGAAGAGCGCGTCGTACACCGCGTCCAGGTGAAAGCCGACGGCCGCATGGCGGTGCAGCGGGCCGAGCAGGAGGCGGCCCGGGTCCGCCGGGTCCGCTGTGTAGGCCACGCCACCGTACGCGGGCGCATGGGTCGCGATGGCCTCGGCCTCCACGGCACCGGCGCCCCCCTCGGGGTGGGCCGCGACCGCGCCCAGTGCCACGCGGCCCGCGAGCGCGGTGGTGTGGCGCCAGGCGGCGTATGTCACGAGCGCGCCGGTCAGGGCGAGGCCGGTGCCGAGGACGGAGGTTGTCAGCGTCGGCGCCAGATCGCCGCCGCCGAACCAGTCGGGCAGGACACGGTACGTGAGTCCGAACGCGAGCGACGGGACGGCGAGCACCCACAGCACGGTGTTCATGACGAGAGGCTGTCTGCCGTGGTCGGGGGCCTCGGCGCCGTGGCCGCGGAAGGCCAGCAGCCACAGGCGGCACGCGTACGCGGCGGTGAGCAGAGCCGTGACCAGGCCGACGACGAGGACGATCCAGCCCGCGGCACCGGGTGCGTGTTCGGTGTGGCCGGTGGCGACACGCTCGGCGGCGCCGAGGACGGACTCCTTGGAGAAGAAGCCGGCGAACGGCGGGATCGCGGC
The DNA here is from genome assembly GCF_042678285.1 of Streptomyces caeni. Lineage (NCBI taxonomy): Bacteria > Bacillati > Actinomycetota > Actinomycetes > Kitasatosporales > Streptomycetaceae > Streptomyces > Streptomyces caeni. The sequence continues at coordinate 4,158 of NZ_JBHUDX010000028.1, read as the reverse complement.
GAGCGCGAGGAGCGCCACGGTCATCGTCCAGTAGGCGTCGGGAACACGGACGCGCAGGTCCTTCATGCGGGACATGGCGGCCAGCGAGTTGGTGCCGGCGGCGTGGATGATCACGCCGGCGGCGAGGAACAGCAGCGCCTTGAAGGCGCCATGGGCGAGGAGGTGGAAGACAGCGGCACCGCGGTCGCCGACGGCGAGGGCGCCGGCCATGTAGCCGAGCTGGCCGATCGTCGAGTAGGCGAGGACACGCTTGATGTCGTCCTGGGCGAGCGCGGCGAGCGCCGAGCCGGCCATCGTGACGGCGGCCATGACGGCGAGGACCACCATCGCGGCGGAGGATGCCTCGAAGACCGGGAGGAGACGTGCGATGAAGTAGACACCGGCGGCGACCATCGTCGCGGCGTGGATCAGTGCCGAGACGGGGGTGGGGCCCGCCATCGCGTCGGGAAGCCAGGTGTGCAGCGGGAACTGCGCCGACTTGCCCGCCACTCCGGCCAAGAGCAGCAGGGCGACAAGGGTCGGGTGATGCAGTCCGCCGGTCGCGACGGCCCCCAGGACCTTCGTGATGCGGAAGGAGCCCGCGTCGGTGCCGAGGGCGAACAGCCCGATGAGGAAGGGGACGTCGCCGAGCTTGGTGACCAGGAACGCCTTGATGGACGCGGCACGGGCCTCGGGCGTCTCCCAGTAGTGGCCGACCAGGAAGTACGAGCAGATGCCCATCACTTCCCAGCCGACCAGCAGCACGATCAGGTCACCGGAGTAGACGACCAGGAGCATCGCGGAGCTGAACAGGGAGACGAGAGCCGCGTACGAGGGATACCGCGGGTCGTCGTGCAGGTAGCCCGTCGAGTAGATCTGCACACAGGTGGCGACGACGCCGACCAGGACGGCGACGAGGGCCGCGAAGCCGTCGATGTGCAGGGCCAGCTCGATCGGGACCGAGCCGGTGGGCGTGAGCTCGGTGGCCGAGTCGACGGCCCGGCCACCGCCCTGGCGCGCGGCGACCAGCACGGCCACCACGAGCGACGCGAGGATCGGCAGGACGGCGAGCGGGCGGACGAAGCCGGGGGCCGTGCGGCCGAGCAGCAGGCCGGCCAAGGCGCCCAGGAACGGAAGGAGAGGAACGAGGACGGCGAGGGTGGTCGTGGTCACGCGGTGGCCTCAGCCTTCTCGGCCGCAGGGGTGTCACCTTCGCGGCCCTCGGCGGTGTCGCGGAGTCTGTCGATGTCCGAGGTGCCCCGGTTGCGGTGGACGGCGAGGACGATCGCGAGGCCGATGCCGATCTCGGCGGCGGCGATGGCGATGGTGAACAGGGTCAGGGCCTGGCCGGAGTGCAGCGTTTCGCTGGCGGCCCTGCTGAGCCACACGTCGAAGGCGACGAGGTTGAGGTTGACGGCGTTGAGCATCAGCTCGACCGACATCAGGACGAGGATCGCGTTGCGGCGGGCGAGGACACCGTACAGGCCCGTGCAGAAGAGGAGGGCGGAGAGCACGGCGGGATAGACGAGGTGCATCAGCGGACGCCCTTCTTCTCGCTGCCGCCGTCCGGAACGGCCGCGGCGCCGGGGGCGGTGGTCGCCGCGTCCGCTTTCCTCTTGCGGGAGAGGACGATGGCGCCGACCAGGGCGGCAAGGAGGAGGACGGAGAGGGCCTCGAAGGGGAGGACCCAGTTCTGGAACAAGCTCGCGCCGGTGACCTTCGTGGAGCCGGAGGCGGGGCCGTCGAGGTCGATCCAGGTCGTGCGGAAGGCGTCGACGACCACCCAGACCAGGGCGGCCGCGGCCGCGACGGCCACGGTGAGAGCGGCCCAGCGGTTGCCGGAGTCCGCGTCCGGGGAGCGGCCGATGGGCGCCTTGGTGAGCATGAGACCGAAGAGGAGGAGGACGACGACGGAACCCACGTAGATGAGGACCTGCATCCAGGCGATGAACTCGGCGGTGAGCAGGAGGTACTCGACGGCCAGCCCGCCGAGGGCGCCCACGAGCCACAGGGCCGCGTGCACCAGCTGCTTGGTGGTCACGGTCACCAGCGCGGCGCCGAAGGTGACCAGGCCGACGAGGAGGAAGGCGCCCTCGACGCCGGTCGGCGAGAGGAAACCGTGCGTCCCGGCGGCCGTGGCCGTGGCCAGTACGGCGGAGGCAGGGCTCATGACTCCCCCTCCTGCGGGTCGGTCGGTTCGGCCTGGGCGGCGGCCAGCTTCTCGGCGGTCCTGCGGGCGGCGGCCATCTCCTTCGGCTCCTCGGCGCCCGGGTCGAGGGCGGGCGGGGCGGGCACCGTCCACATCCACTCGCGGAGCTTGTCGCGTTCGTGGGTGAGGTCGCGGATGTCGGTCTCGGCGTACTCGAACTCCGGGGACCAGAAAAGGGCGTCGAAGGGGCACACCTCGATGCAGATACCGCAGTACATGCAGAGGGAGAAGTCGATGGCGAAGCGGTCCAGGACGTTGCGGCTGCGCTCACGGCCGCCGGGGGTGGCGGGCGGCACCGTCTCCTTGTGGGAGTCGATGTAGATGCACCAGTCGGGGCACTCACGGGCGCACAGCATGCAGACCGTGCAGTTCTCCTCGAAGAGGCCGATGACGCCACGGCTGCGGGGCGGGAGGTCGGGCTGGGCGTCCGGGTACTGCTCGGTGACGGACCTCTTCGTCATCGTGCGGAGGGTGACGGCCAGGCCCTTGGCCAGACCGGAGCCGGGGATCGACAGTCGGGACCGTCCGGAGGACGTCGTTGCGGGGCGCCGGCCCGGCGACGGGCGGGACATCAGGAGATCACCACCTTGACGATGCCGGTGAGGGCGATCTGGGCGAGGGAGAGGGGGACGAGGAGCGTCCAGGAGAGTTTCTGGAGCTGGTCCTCGCGCAGGCGGGGGTAGGTGACGCGCAGCCAGATGACGACGAAGGCGAGGAGCGCGGTCTTCAGCAGCGTCCAGAGCCAGCCGAGCCCGTCGGCACCCCACGGGCCGTGCCAGCCGCCCAGGAACAGGACAGTGGTCAGACCGCACAGGACGACGATTCCGGCGTACTCGGCGAGGAGGAACAGGGCGAAGCGGAGACCGGTGTACTCGGTGTACGCACCGAAGATGATCTCCGAGTCGGCCACGGGCATGTCGAAGGGCGGCCGCTGCAGCTCGGCGAGGCCGGCGACGAAGAAGACGATCGCGCCGACGATCTGCCAGGGCAGCCACCACCACTCGAAGGCGTCGACGATGCCCGGCAGTGAGACGGTGCCCGCCGCCATCGCCGCAGAGGCGGCGGCGAGCAGCATCGGAAGTTCGTAGGCGAGGAGCTGGGCCGCGGTGCGCAGGCCGCCGAGGAGGGAGAACTTGTTGGCGGAGGCCCAGCCGGCCATGAGGGAGCCGAGGACGCCGACGCCCATCACGGCCAGGACGAAGAAGATGCCCGCGTCGATGGCCTGACCGACGGCGCCCTCACCGGGGCCGATCGGGATCGCGAGGAGCACGAGCAGATACGGGAGGAGCGCGACGGCGGGGGCCATCTGGAAGATGCGGCGGTCCGCGCCCGCGGGGACGACGTCCTCCTTCTGCGCGAACTTCACGCCGTCGGCGACGAGCTGTGCCCAGCCGTGGAATCCGCCGGCGTACATCGGGCCGAGGCGGCCCTGCATGTGCGCCATGACCTTGTGTTCGGTCTGGCCCACGATCAGGGGGAAGGTGAGGAAGACGACGAAGACGACGAGAAGTCGCAGGGCGACGTCGAGTGCGCCGTTCACTGCGTGCCTCCGGTGGAGTCGTCGGGGGTGGCGGTCTCGTCCCGAGTGACGGTCTCGGCTGAGGGAGCGGGCCTGGGGGGTTCAGCGTCGCCGGGGTGGCCTTCACCGGGGCTGCGGGCTTCGCCGGTGTCGGCGGCTTCACCAGGGCCGGCTTCACGGCCGGCCGCGCCCGGCTCGGCTCCGGTCTCGTCTGCGGGCTCGTCTGCCGTCTCCGCCCCGGCCGCCGGTTCCGGGCCCTGGCCGAGAGGGGGTTCGGGCTCGTCGAAGGCCGGGCGGGCGTGGTGCCAGGGCGCGTCCGAGCTGCTTGGTGCGGTGCGGGACGCGGGGGCCGTGCCCTCTGCCGCCGGAGCGGCCGCACGCTGCGAGGCAGAGCCCTCGGACGCACTGCGCGCACGCCGCGGCCCGGCCGGAGCCGGGGCCCCCGCGCCGG